>NZ_JBFTQY010000031.1:0-63933 GCF_056399245.1 Rhizobium sp. 01N447_2 | reverse complement strand
GGCCTACGCAGCGGATCGGGCGCGATTTCGAAAGGAACTCGTCGAGTGCGAACGCGGCATCCTTGCCGCAACGGTACGGCCTCCCTGAACGTCGCGACAGGTCCGCCAGCTTTCCGGAGCATCGATCCCATTCAACCGGATCCGCTCGTCATGGGCGAAGCCAGCGCCGAGTTATGGCGGGAGTGTCTATGCGGGTGGCTATTATCGTAAGATTGGCACCTATGTGCGCGGGTATAGCTGACGACGATAATCACTCGCAAAAGGGTGGGGAGTTTATGACAATTTCCCTGCGACGGTTGGGCTTTAAGCCTTAATATTGTCGAGCATCGAATTCTTCAATCGTTTCGGGGTCCTGCTGATATTCCCATTGCACACCGTTCAGCCGGCGCCAGATTTGTCCCGACGGGTTTCGGGCGGCGCCGTCGACGAGTGGCACCGGCAAGAGTGTCTCGTATTTGTGCCAGAGTGTGACGTCAGCGACCTTGGCCTGCTTGGGCTTGCGGAACAGGTTGAAAAGGAGTGCGAAGTCCATTGGCCGATTTTTCTCCAAGGGACTCAACTATAGGGACATTTTAGGTACTTTCAAGTACCCAAATTTGAGGAATTCGCCGCGCGGAAAATATCGGCGCCACTGCTCACGAGTCGCATGCGTCATAGATCGAACAAAGATCAGCTAGGGGCCTGATTGCGAACGCCGCACAGAGGCCTCTGAGGTAGCAAAGACGCCTCCAATTCTAGAAGCGCCTACATATCCGCGTTGTCGTTGAACGGCAGTCCGCGAGTTCTCCATTCGTCCCTCAGTATATCTTCCAGTTCCTCGACCGTGAATTCGTCGAAGTTTGCCCAGAGCTGCACGGCCAGCGCCTTCAAATTCGACGTTGTTTCTGGGTCAGCATCGGCCGCCGCGGCAAGCCGATAGATTTCCTGGCGGAGTGCATCACTCTCTGTCATGTCGCTCCTCATGGCACTGCGCCAGCGCCTCCTGTTCAATGGCAGGTAACGAACAAGGTAATCCCTAAAGGCCTCGCACAGTTCCGATGAATCTCCCGATTTCAGTTGAGGCCGGCGAGCGCGTTGCTCACGGGACGTCGAGGGCGGGAGGCATGATCCAATTTCTCACTTGGAACGAAGCGATGTTACGTTTGTCGCAGGATGCCGGCCTCCTTCGCCGCAGCCTCAAATGCAGCTCGCGCTTCCGCACCGGGAACAACGCCATTCGCCGCGTCCAGACATACCTTCCGCGCTGTCGCGTAGCTTGCGCTCCTGTTATCGGGCCAGGATTTCTTCAAAAATGCGACCGCCTCTCGAGCGCTCCTGATGACGTGAAAACGATCATCTATCTTCAATTCGACGTTCGCATCCCAGATGCTGATCATGGCGTCCTCCGTGGGGCAGGCTTCCCACAAACGTATATTAGGAAGATCTGTTCCAAGCGGACGATCCGGTCGGAATTTTGGCAGCAGCATGAGGCTCTTTCGTTTTAACCCAACAACCGCTCGCGATAGCCGTCGCTGTTGCGCTGCGTCCTACCGCCGTGCTTCGAAAGCTTCGCCTTATTTTCGGTTAAGCGCCTTCGATTCGGCTCTGCAGGCGCATTCAAGAAAGTGGTGACAGGATGCCGATCCGGCCATGCGAGTCACGTCCCCAAATCGCAAAACGCCCCCTCCCCACGCAAAGAGCCCCGCGGTTGTTGCGACCGCGGGGCTCCTTGACGCCTTACCCGGGAGAGGGGGTCAGGCGGCCTGTACCTTGCGGGTCGTGCGCGCCCATTCGGGCAGCCAGTCGCCGTGGGTGGCGAGCAGATCGTCCACCAGCGACCAGATCTGGTCGAGGTCGAGTTCGGCTGCCGTATGCGGATCCATCATCGCGGCGTGGTAGATGTGCTCGCGATTTTCCGTCATCAGCGCCTGCACCGTCAGCTCCTGCACGTTGATATTGGTGCGGATCAGCGCCGTCAGCTGCGGCGGCAGGTCGCCGATGAAGGTCGGCTGGATGCCGGAGGCATCGACGAGGCAGGGCACCTCGGCGGCGCAATTGGTCGGCAAAGAGGTGATGCAGCCATTATTGCGGACATTGCCGTAGATCACCGAGGGTTCGCCCGTCCAGACCGAGTTGATGATCGAGGAGGCATATTCCTTCGACGGCTGAACCTCGATCTTGTCGGCCGAACGATAGGCCTCCGCCTGCCCTTTCCAGCGCTCGATCTGCTCGATGCAACGCTTCGGATATTCATCGAGCGGAATGCCGAATTTCTCGATCAGGTCCTCACGGCCTTCCTTGATGAAATAGGGCGTGTATTCGGCGAAATGCTCCGAGCTTTCGGTGACGAAATAGCCAAGCCGCGTCAGCATCTCGTAGCGCACCTTGTTCGGGCAGCGCGGGTTCCAGCCGGGCTTCGGCGCCCTGCCCTCGCGATAGGCGCGCAAAAGGTCCGGATAGAGATTGCGGTAGGAACCGTCCGGCTGGCGATGCTCGAATTTGAGATAGAAGGCCATGTGGTTGATGCCGGCCGCGCGGTAACGGATTTCCTCGTAGGGAATGTCGAGGTCATGGGCCAATTCCATCGCCGTGCCCTGCACCGAATGGCAGAGGCCGACCTGGCGGATGGTCGGATATTTCTCTGATATCGCCCAGGTGTTGATCGCCATCGGGTTGACATATTGCAGCATGATCGCCTCGGGGCAGACGGCGAGCATGTCCTCGCAGACTTTCCAGAGATGCGGCACGGTGCGGAGCCCGCGCATGATGCCGCCAACGCCGAGCGTATCGGCGATCGTCTGGCGCAGCCCGTATTTCTTCGGCACTTCGAAATCGGTGACCGTGCAGGGCTCATAGCCGCCGATCTGGAAGGCGACGACGACGAAATCGGCGCCCGACAGCGCCTTGCGCTGGTCGGAATAGGTTTCCGCCTTCGCCTTCACGCCGAGCGTCGAGATCAGCTTGTTGACGACGATGGCGCTTTCTTCCAGCCGCTGCGGGTTGAGATCCATCAAGGCGATTGTCGCGCCTGACAGGGCCGGACGCTGCAGCACGTCGCCGACGATGTTCTTCATGAAGACGGTGGAGCCAGCTCCGATGAAAGTGATTTTGGGATTTCTTGCCATTATAACCTCCGGCATTCGGCAATCATGCTACCTCGAAAGCGGCCTTGACGAGCCGTTCGGTGTAGGCGGTCTTGGGATGGGTGAGAACCTCGTTGACAGGGCCCTCTTCGACGATCTTGCCATGCTGCATGACGATGACGCGATGGCAGAGCGCCCGCACCACTTTGAGATCGTGGGAGATGAAGAGGTAACTTAAGCCGCGCTCGTCCTGCAGCTTGCGCAGGAGTTCGATGATCTGCGCCTGAACGGAAAGGTCGAGCGCCGATGTCGGCTCGTCGAGCAGGATAAATTCCGGCTCCAGCGCGATGGCGCGGGCAATCGCGATACGCTGGCGCTGGCCGCCGGAAAATTCGTGCGGGAAACGCGACAGGATATTTCCCGGCATGCCGGCGGCGACAAGCGCCTCGCGCACCCGGTCCTGGCGTTCGCCCTTGGTCGCGCCCAGCCTGTTGACGACGAGCCCCTCCTCGATGATCTGGCCGATCGTCATGCGCGGGTTGAGCGATGAGAAAGGATCCTGGAACACCACCTGCATGCGGGCGCGCAAAGGCCGCATCTCAGCTCTGGAAAGGCCGTGGATCGGTTGATGGTCGAAATGGATCTCGCCGCTGTCCGGCGTGTTCAGCCGCAGGATCGCCTGGCCGAACGTCGTCTTGCCGGAGCCGGATTCGCCGACGAGACCGAGCGTCTCGTGACGGCGCAGCGTCAGGTCGAGGCTGTCGACGGCGACAAGTTCACGCATTGCCGGCCTGAGAAAGGTGCCGTGACGCATCATGAAGGAGACGCGCACGCCCTTGGCATCGAGGATGACATCCGACCCTTCGGGCAGCGGATTGGCCTGGCCACGCGGCTCGGAGGCAAGCAGATGCCTGGTATAGGCGTCCTGCGGATTGGCAAACAGCGCTTCGGTGGTGTTGTGCTCGCGCACTTCGCCAAGCTGCATCACATAGACGTAATCGGAGAACTGCCGCACCACGGTCAGATCGTGGGTGATGRGGATGACGGCCATCCCCAGCTCCTTCTGCAGGTTGCGGATCAGGTTCAGGATCTGCGCCTGCACGGTGACGTCGAGCGCCGTCGTCGGCTCGTCGGCGATCAGCACGTCCGGATCGTTGGCAAGCGCCATGGCGATCATCACGCGCTGGCGCTGGCCGCCGGAAAGCTGATGCGGATATTGCATGAGCCGCGCGGCAGGATCGGGGATCTGCACATGTTCGAGCAGTTCGAGCGCGCGCTTTTGCGCATCCCTCCTGCTGATCCGGCGATGGACGCGGATCGCTTCGACGATCTGGCTGCCGATCGTATAGATCGGGTTGAGCGAACTCATCGGCTCCTGGAAGATCATCGAGATGCGGTCGCCGCGCAGCTTGCGGCGCGCCCGCTCGGAAAATTTCAGGATATTGCTGCCGTCATAGGCGACCGTCGATTTCTCGGAGACGACGGCGCGTTTCGACAACAGTCCCATCACCGTTCGCGCCGTTACCGATTTGCCCGAACCGGATTCGCCGACGATCGCGATGGTCTCGCCGCGATAGAGCTGAAAGGAGACGTCCTTGACGGCTTCGACCATGCCGTCCTCGACCTTGAAATTTACCGCCRCATTGCGGGCGTCGATGATTGGCGTGTCCGAACGGCCATCATGGTCGTGGCGGACGGGCGGGGCGAAGGAATTGACCAGTGCAAGAGCCATCTTCATCACCTCAATAAGGATCGACCGCGTCGCGCAATCCGTCGCCGAGCGCATTGAATGCGAAGACGGTGACGAGCACGAAGCCGACGGGGGAGAGAATCCAGGGATAGGAGCCGATCACCGAATAGGTCGCCGTATCCTGCAGCATCAGCCCCCAGGAGATCAGCGGCGGCTTGACCGCAAAGCCGAGGAAACCGAGGAAGGATTCCAAGAGCACGACGCTCGGTATATGCAGCGTCACCGCGACGATGACGTGGCTCATCACGTTCGGGAAGATGTGCTGCATGATGATGCGCGTGTCGGTGGCGCCGACGGCCATTGCTGCCCTGACATAATCGATGCGGGCAAGTGCTAAGGTCTTGCCGCGCACCTCGCGCGACATCTGCGCCCAGCCGAGCGCCGACATGACGGCAATGACGAAGGCCAGGAAGACGTTGGTCGGCGCCGTCACCGGGATCAGCGAGGTCAGCGCCAGATAGAGCGGCAGCTGCGGGAAGGCGAGCACCAGTTCGACGAAACGCTGCAACCAGATATCGAATGTGCCGCCGAAATAGCCCGACACCATGCCGACGGTCGTGCCGATGATGGTGACGATGAAGACCACCGTCAGGGCAATGGTCAGCGAAATGCGCGAGCCGATGATGGCGCGCGACAGCACGTCGCGGCCGAACTTGTCGGTGCCGAGGAAATGCACCGGCTGGCCGTCGGTCGAGCCGAAGAAGTGCCGGCTTGCCGGGATCAGCCCGAAGAGCTGGTATTCAGCGCCCTTGACGAAGAAGCCGAGCAGCCGCGGGTTGTCGTAGTCGATGCCGACGATCGGCTGGAAGGTGACGGGGTCGAGCTCTTCGGAATCCGACAGCGCATAAACGCGCGGCTGGAAGACGAAATTGCCGTCCTTGTCGTGGAAGCTCATCACCTGCGGCGGCGCGAAGCCGACATCCGTCGCCTTCGGGTCCATCGGCGCAAAGAAATCGGCAAAGATCGCCATGACGATCAAGAGCACGACGAGCACCAGCCCTGCCATGCCGGTCCAGGAGCGCCTCAGCCGGCGCCAGACAAGGGCGATATAGCTTTCATGCCCACGCGATGGCTTGTTGATGGAAAGTTCTGTCGTCGGCGGAGGTGGCGCGGAGTCGAAAGCCAGCATTTCAGGCTCCTCCATATTGGCGGACACGGGGATCGAGCAGGGCGAGCAGCATGTCGGCGATGATGTTGCCGACGATCAGCGTCGCCGACAGCACCATCATGAAGGTGGCGGTGACATAGACGTCGCCGACCGCCATCGAGCCGACGATCGCCGGGCCGACGGTCGGCAATGCGAAAATGATCGCGGTTTCGATCTCGCCGGTCAGCATGTAGGGCAGCACGACGCCCTGGTACATCACCAGCGGGTGCAGCGCGTTCGGCACCGCATGGCGCATCACCACGGCTGCGCCGGAAAGCCCTTTGGCCTTGGCCGTTTCGACATATTGGGCATTCAGCGTATCGAGCAGATTGCCGCGCATGACGCGCATATTGTAGGCGAGCCCGCCGAAGGTGGCGATCGCCACGACCGGCCAGACATGGTGAACCAGATCGGCGAACTTCGCCCACGACCAGGGCGCCCCGCCATATTGCGGCGAGAAGAAGCTGCCGATTTCGGAGACGTTGAGCTGGAAGACCAGGAGATAGACGATGATCAGCGCCATSAGGAAGCGCGGCACCGTCATGCCGAGGAAGGAAATTCCCGAAAGCAGGCTGTCGATCCAGCTATATTGTCGCGTCGCCGCCCAGATGCCGAAGCCGATGCCGAGCACCGAGGCAAAGAGATGGCAGACGAGCGCCAGAAGCAATGTCCGCGGCAGGCGTTCACCGACGACATCGGCGACCGGCTTGTTGTAAAACATGCTGTAGCCGAAATCACCGCGGGTCACGATCCCGCCGATCCAGTTGACGTATTGGACGACCATCGGCTTATCGAGGCCGTGCTCGACCCGGTAGAGCTGCGCCTGCGCTTCAGCCTGGGCATAGGACGCGCCGCCCTGGTTGATCAGCTGTGATCTTATATAATCGGCGTAGTCGCCGGGTGGTGCCTGGATGATCGCGAAGGTCACCACGCTCAGGATGAAGAGAATGGGGATCGCGGAGGCTATGCGCACGAGCAGGAATCGTAACATCGAACGGTTCGCTTCTCCTTGCCGCCAGTCGCTCCTTGTCAGCGCGGCCGGCTTGTTGGTCATGTCAGGCCGCGCGCGGCACGCGCGGCCTGGAGCTCACTTCAGCTGGGAGGGAGCTTAGTTTATCGGGCCCTTTTCGCCGGGCTTGCCGGGCAGTTGTTCGGGGAACAGCTCGTATTTGCCCTGCTTGTCCGCAGCCACCCACAGGCGTTCGCGGATCACCGAATCTTCAGCCCAGTTGAACATCATGATCGGCGTACCCTGGGGCACGTTGGAGAACCGCTTGTTGACGATCAGGGCGCCGGGATATTCCGTCAGGCCGACGGTATTGACGTGCTCCGTCGAGATCTTCTGATACTGCTTCATCAGATCGACGCGCTCGTCGTTGTTCTGGCTCGTCCTGAACTTGTTGACGACATCGACAAGCTCCTTTTCGAAGGGCATCAGATCAAGCTGGTCATCCTTGCCGGCGCGATGGTGCCAACTGGTGCGCGGACCGACAGGGGCGAGCTGCTCGGTGTTCTGCACCACCGACGACAGCTCCGTCGTGTTGCGCTGGATCAGCCAGTCGAAGCGGCCCGCATAATGGGCGTCGTCACGCTTGGCGCCGTCGAGCGCATTGATGACGATCTTCAGCCCGAGCTTCTCCATCTGGCCGACGACACCTTCGGCAAGGCTCTTGTCGGTCGTGTACTGATTGTTGATCAGCATGACGATTTCGACATCCTTGCCACCCGCCGTGCCGGCCGGGAAGTTGACGACGCCATCGCCATCCGTGTCCTTCAGACCGGCCTTGGCGAGCTCCGCCTTGGCGCCCTTCAAATCAAAGGGATAGTAGACGGTGGAATTGCGGTCGTAGAAGCTGGTGCCGGAGGACAGCCCGCCTGGATAGATCGCCGTGAACGGCCYCTTGACCAGCGAGTCGCCGATCGCCTTGCGGTCGAGCGCCATGGTGACGGCCTTGCGGAAGTCCTCGTTGCGGTTCAATTCGCGGATCGCCTCGCCGCGCTCGTCCGGGTTGCCCCAGCCATTGGCGGAGAAATTCATGCGCAAGTTATAGCCGATCAGGCGCGGGCCGAAGGCAAGCCGGGCGGGCGCGGTCTTCTCGGCGGCGCGCTTCAGCGAAGCGACGAAGTTTTCCGGCTGCTCGAGGTTGGAGAAATCGGCGGAGCCTGCCAYGGCCTGAACGTCACGGTCGGCCCAGGTCGAGAGCTTGTAGTGCAGCTCGTTGAGATAAGGCAGCTGATCGCCCTTCTCGTCGACCTTCCAGTAATAGGGGTTGCGCCGCATGACGATGATGTCATCCGGGCGATATTCGACCGGTACCCAGGCGCCCATGACCGGCATGTTCATGAACTCGGGCGGGAAGGCGTTCTTGAACTGGTCGTAGGTGTTCTTCGAATATTTCGGATGCTTCGACTTCAGGATGTGCGACGGACCCGGGCAGAAATTCGGGTAGGACATGGTGTAGAGATATTGCTTCGGGAAGGCCTCCTTGAAGGTCCATTCGACGGTGTAATCGTCGACCTTCTTCAGCGTCGTCCCGGCGCCGAAGGCTTCCGGCGATGCGCCGCCACCGAGCGGCGAGACGTTCGGGTCGATGACTTCGTCGTCCCAGTAGAACATGATGTCGTCGGCGTTGAACGGCGCGCCGTCAGACCATTTGGCGCCTTCGATCAGGTGCATGGTCAGCTTGTGGCCGTCTTCGGACCAATCCCAGCTCTTGGCGAGGTTCGGCAGCGGCTCGGTATCTGAGGCCTGCACCTGGAACAGCGGCGCGGTGCGCGTCAGGCATTCGGAAAGGCCGATATCGATGCCGCCCCAACCCTGCGTCTGGCCGGCGCCGTAGTTCCAGCCTTCCGGCCGGCCGCCGATGACGTGGCGCATGGTATCGCCGTAGACGCCGATGCCGTCGGGCATATTGCCGGTCTTGAAGACCAGCGGCTCCTTCGGCAGGCGGTCCTTGACCGGCGGCAGCTTGCCGGTGGCGACGAAATTCTTCGTGACCCAGTCGGGCTCGTGATATTCGGGCAGCGCCTTGAACTCCAGAATGGAGTCGCGCCCGACATAGTTGATCTTGCCTTCGGCGGGGAAATCCGCCGGCGCCGGCGGAACGGTTGCCTCGGAGGCATATGCATTCAGCGCCGCGGCTGAGACGCTGAGCGCCAGTCCGGCCAGAATGCCTGCGTTACGGAAATTCATCATCGTTTCTCCCTCTTGTTCCGGAGCGCGATCACGCGGCTCCTTTTCCTCGAACGACATGAAAGCGGGTCTGATGTCATGGATTTCCCTCCCGGAAACCCATGACGACCCATCCTTCACAAAAATCAGACGGCCTTTTTCAGCGCCGCCTTTTCCGCGCGCAGCTCCTCGATCGAGCGAACGTTGCGGCGTGCAGCCCCCGCCCAGTCGCGGGTCTGCACCTTCGATTTCGACAGCCGCTCCTTGGCGGCCGGCACGGCATGGGCATATTGCGGCAGCCAGGCGGCCTGGGCAACGACCATCTCGTCGACCATCTGCCAGACTTCCTCGGGCGTCGAGACGGCGCCGACCAGCGGATCGTGCAGCACGGCAAGCTTCAGAAGGTCGATATCGCCTGATATGGCCGCGTGCACCGACATGCGCTGGACGTTGATCGAGGAAATGCAGGTGGCCGCACAGGCTTCCGGCAGGGTGACGCCGGAGACCATGTTGATGCCGAAGCGATCGACGAAGCCCGGCGATTCGATGATCGCATCCGAAGGCAGGTTGGTGATGACACCATTGTTCTTGACGTTGAAATGGCCGCGATAGACCCGGTTGGTCTCCAGCGCCTCCAGGATATGGCTTGCGTGCTCGTTCGAGCGCTTGGCAGGATCGATTGGCTGCGAGGCGGATTCCAGGAATTGCGGATATTCCGTCTCGAACCAGTTGCGCGTTTCCGTCGAATGACGGAGGTAGCCGCCGGTCTCGCCGTGGATCCAGTCGGACATGTCGATCCAGCGGGTGATCTCGTCCGGCCGCTTGCGATACCAGGGCAGGTATTCCGAGAGATGGCCGTTGCTTTCGGTGGAATAGACGCCGAAACGCTTCAGCACGTCGATGCGCAATTTCTCCTGCTGCGAATAGACCGGATGCGCCTCGAAGGCGCCGATCAGCTCGTCCTTGCCGATCCTGCGACCGTTGAGGCGCAGGTCGATGAACCAGGTCTGGTGGTTGATGCCGGAGCAGATATAGTCGAGCTCGCTTACCGACTTCGCGCCGAGCACCTCGGCGATCTGCTCGGCGCCGTGCTGGACGCCGTGGCAGAGGCCGACGGTATCGACCTTGCCGTATTCGATCGCCGCCCAGGTGTTCATCGCCATCGGGTTGGCATAGTTCAGGAATTTCGCGCCGGGCGCCGCCACTTCGCGGATATCCTTGCAGAAGTCGAGAATGACGGGGATGTTGCGCTGGCCATAGAGGATGCCGCCGGCGCAGATGGTATCACCGACGCACTGATCGATGCCGTATTTCAGCGGGATTCTGATATCGTCGGCATAGGCCTCGAGCCCACCGACCCGGACGCAGCTGATGATGTAGCGTGCGCCTTCCAGCGCCTGGCGCCGGTTGGTCGTAGCCGTCACCTTCGTCGGCAGCCCGTTCGCCTCGACGACGCGATCGAGGATCGCCTTGATCATCTCGAGATTATGTTCGCTGAGGTCGGTCAGCGCGAATTCGATGTCGCGAAACTCCGGAACGCACAATATGTCGGTGAACAGCTTCTTGGTGAAACCGACGCTGCCCGCACCGATGATAGCGATTTTGAAACTCATGATCTTCACCTCGACCCAATCGAATGCTAAGGAAAAGAAGTTATGGAGGATCAGGCCGCATGCTGACGCATGTGGCTGAAAACGCCGTAAAATCTGCCTTTTTCCTCCCGGCCGCTCTGTCGACCGTGGTCTCTTCCTCTTGTCGAGCGGGATTATGCCCGAAATCGGCAGGGCGACCAGAGAAGGATTATGCTTTCAGGGGTAATTTTGTGCTGCAGGATTTGATCGCCAACGGACAGTCGATGAGGACGGTTTCGCTGCCCCGCGGCCGCCAGCGGCTGCACGCCATGCCGACCAGCGCCGGCTATGAAGTGCGCGAGAACGAGACCTATGACTGGGACGGCCGCCGGCGCGGCCAGACCCCCTTCACCGTGCTGCAGCACACGATCAGCGGCAGCGGCAAGCTGCGCTATCAAAACCGCAACTATCGCCTTCAGGGCGGCGACACGCTGCTCGTTCTGGTGCCGCACAATCATCGCTACTGGCTGGAGAAGGGCGACCGCTGGGAATATTTCTGGATCTCGATGAATGGCGAGGAAACGCTGCGTATCCACCAGATGGTGCTTTCGACCGCCGGCCCGGTACTGAAGCTGCAGCCCTCGACCGTCGATCATCTTGCCGATTGCAGCCTGCGCCTCGTCAAGGGCGCGACATCGCCGGGTGCCGCCTCGGCGATTGCCTACGAAGCGGCGATGGCGCTTTACGACGACGTCTTCGGTTCGCCGGCCTTTGCCGCCGAGCTCAGCCTCATGCAGCCGGTGATCGACCATATCAATGCCAATCTCGAAAAGCCGCTGCCGGTCAGCGAGCTTGCCGGCATCGTTGGCCTCAGCCGCGCGCATTTCTCGCGCAGCTTTGCCGAGAGCGAGGGCATGCCGCCGGCCGAATTCGTGCTGCAGCAGCGCCTGCAGCGCGCCGTCAAGCTTCTGACCAAGGCCGACTTCCTGCCGGTCAAGGAAGTCGCCATCATGTGCGGCTTCGAAGACCCCAACTATTTCTCCAAGGTCTTCCGCCGCGTCTACGGCACCAATCCCACAGAATTCCGCACGACGGGCATGTATGCCAGCATCGGAAAACTGAGATAGCCGGCTAGCTGCTAAACCAGTTGCTTCAGGCCCGCACCTCGAACACCATGTTGAACGGGGTTTCCGTCGCGGTAGATTTACCCGCCTTCTGGAAATCTAGCGACTTCGTGATCGAGAGGGCGAGCATCCTGATACTCCGCTTTTGCCTCTATCACACGCTCCTGCCTCGCCCGCAGGCGGTCGAACTTGCCGAAGTCGGTCATGACGCTGACCAGGACGCTACCCGTCCAACCGAAGGTGAAGAGGCCCGACATGCCAATGATCGGGCCGAGGAGACGCCACCGATCCGGGAGAGTGACGGTTCCCTCGCCCAGCGTCGTATAGCTCTCAAGCACGTAGTAGTAGCTGTCACGCATCGAGGGGATGATGGCCCTGACATAGAGAGGCATCGCCCAGATCAGCGTTTCTGCGAAATGCAGAATCGCCAGCGCGGCGATCGTCGCGGCCAGCATCGAGTTCAGATGCCAGTGCGGCGTGGCCTTCGTGACGCCTGCCCATGACTTGCTGAACTGAAGGCTGATGCTCCGGATACCAGCGCCGTGTACGAAGATGACCACAACGAGAAACACAGTGCCGACGAGTATTTCCAGAACTGGATCAGGATTCGATAGATGGTCCAATTGCTACGTCCTCGGTCTTGCAACGCCCGCTGGAAGGGCAGTTAGCCTTCCAACGCGCCGAAACCAGCACTGGCATGTTGCTGTACCCTGGCGCTAGTAGCAGGGTGGATAGGGGTAATATCCGCAAGCCGGAGGCGGATAATAGCGACGATCCTCTGCGACTGCGGCACCGATTGCCGCCCCCGCAACAACGCCCGCTCCGTAATAGGCGCCCGGATGGGCATACCATCCGCCACGCCAGACGGGGGCGCGAAAACCAGCGCCTCCGACGGCGACGCCCCCGTAAGGACCACGTGCCGCAAACCAGTCGATGAACAGCGATGCGGGGCCGTCGGCTCCGGCGAGATCACCTTCGAGCACGGCCACGTCGAAGGTGAGGTTTGCTCCCTCGAGCTTTGGCGTCTTCAGGACGACCACCGCATCGGCGACCGAATCTCCCTTTCCGCTCAGGACCGATATCGTCGCATTGGGAGGATCCTTGGCAAAGCTATCTGCCCCCTCGCCCCACTGCTTGATGAACTCGGAGGTCAGTACGTGACCTGCAGAGCGCACCGGGCGATCGGCAAACACGATAGACACTGCCGAGATGCCGCTCATCGTCAGTTTGCCGTTCTCGAGCCTCGCCCCTCCGGAATTGAGGACGGCCAGCGACGGCACCATTTTTGACTTAGGTGCGCCGATGGTCTTCTGCGCGGGCGCCGAGATGGCGTCCTGCGCGAGAACCGGCGTTGACGACAGAAGACCTGCTGCGATTGCGATCAGGCACATATCGGAAATTCTAAGCATTTGCTTCCTCCCGTTTTTCCACTGAGTGGCGTTATTTCAACAGTCCCAAGTTGATCAGTTGAACCCGTCGATTGTCTGACGACTCCGGGTGACCTGGATCAATCGGCCATTCCTCGCCGGCTCCTACTGAAAAAAGGCGATCCGGCGAAACCGCAAAGGTGGTCGAGAGCGCTTCGTTGATCGCGTCGGCGCGCTTCTGGCTGAGTTCGAGATTGTGCTTGGCGGTTCCCGTCGCGCTCGAGTGTCCGACGATCAGGAACTTGTACCGGAACAGGTCAGGATGGTGCAGGGCGTCGGCGATGAGCCCGACGGTGCGGTAGGATTTTGGCTCGATGGCAGTCGAGTTGTTTTCGAAGTCGATCTCGACGATCAACTGCGAGAGCTCTGACAACTTGTTCCAGTTGGGCAGGGTCGCGACGCCCTTCCCGACATTGGCGTTGGCTTCCTCCACAAGCAGAGCGACGTCGACGGCGGGAGCCGCCGCCTTGACCTGTCCGAGAGTGGTCATGATTTGCGTGTTGTCGAGCTGCTGGGCAAAGCCGATGCACGGAGCCATTAGCAGGCCGAGCACCAGCGAAATGCGATGGCCATGAACGATCATCGTGTTCTTCCTTTTTCCGGTCATGGTTCACCGCCATCCAGCGTCGGTGATTGCCTGGTTGCAACCCTTGTTGTCCACGCGCTTCGTCTCGACGAGGCAGGAGAGGATGTTCCCGTCGCCCTTCACGCTGTTGCAGTATTGGGAGATGTCATGCTGGCAGACCTTGAACACCGACGCCTGCGCCTCCTGGCGCTGGGCAATCGATGACATGACGCTGCCAAGGGTCGCCGTGCAGGTCGGGGAGACCTTAGACGCGTTCTTCTCGAGGCAAGCCTGGATGCGGCCGTTCCCGAGGTTTTCGCCATTGCAGAGCTTCTTGATGTCGGGGCCGCACTCCTTGGCGAGGGTCGTGACCGCATCGGCGTAGCTCATGGTGTCGGCGCGCCCGACGCCGGTCAGGGCGAGGAAGCCGGCGAGCGCCGCGCCTGCGAAGATGCCAAGTCTGTCTATCATCATTGTCCCTCCTGGAGCGATTGATCTGATCTGGTGTGCGTCGAATGCCTGGTGTTATCGTCGTGGCGGTTTGAAAGGGACGACCGCGGCTCTGTCCAGGGTCTGCTCGATCTCGGCCCGCATGCTGTCGATCAGTTCCCTATATTCGGCGAGGCGCTCGTCACGCTCGGGAGCGGTTGACCGTTCCCATCGCACTTTTTCGTTGTTCGCGATCTCGAAGTCGTCGCAAAGGTCGCGAAACCCCTCGCTGCGCAAAGCGAACTCCTCGATCGCATCAGCACGGTCCTTGAGGCAGCTCTTTACGAAACCAACACCGTTTGCCATCCGGTTTCATCCATTCGCGTGCATCGCCTGACAGCAGGCGATCTCAGGACATGATGGTACAAATCTCTCCTATCGGAGCGACCGGCCATGATTGCGCCCCCTCGCCCTGCCGCTCTTTCCTTGTCGCCGTCCCTGCTCTGTTGGCGTTCGCTTCGAACGCCGCCCCCACGAGATACGGCCTGCCTATCTCCGGATCGACGAGATGGGCGCCGGCCGATACACGCAGCTCGTCGTCTGAATCGATACTTGGCCGCCCCCCGGAAGTTGACGCCGTCAGTGGCGCCTAGAATCTCCCCTTGCTCTTACTCGATGGCCTCAATGGCAGGAGGGATCCGATCACTGCACCAGTTCGATCTCGTCCGGCTTCCAGGTCTTGTCGAACCACGGTTCCAGCGGACCGTAGAGGCGAAGGATCATGAACCAGCCCTTGCCCGGAATCGTCTGCACCCAGTTGTTCTCCATTCCCGCCGGCGCCTTGGCTCCGAAGAAGACGTCAGTCGAACCATCCGCATTGACCTTGACCCCTTTGTTTTGGCTACTGACGCTTGGGGCTTGCTGGTCGGTTTGGACCATCGAGCGGGTCTGGTTGTCGTAGACGATGACCGACCAAAAATCCTTGACCGGGATATTTGGCGGAAGGCGCAGCTTGTAAGTCTTGCCGCCATCGAAAGGATCGCCCTTCGAATCCTGTACCGACCAGGGATATTGCGAGCCCTGGCCCACCATCTTCTCTTCCATCGCCGGCGTGACGCCGATGGCGAAGTAATAGTAGAAGACAGCGCCATCCAAGTTGCTGACACCGGGCGCCGCCTCGAACTTGTAGCCGCCGAAAAACGGCAGGCGCCAGGTGCTGTCCGGATAGAAATACGCATCCTTCGCGCGAACCTTGAAGGCGATCGTCCTCGCCGTCACGGCGCCGATGTTGGCGGCGTCGGCGAGAATTTTCTTCATCCGCTCGTCGGGATTGAAGGGCCGACCCTTGACGATGCCGATCGACGCGAACAGGCCCAAGGTGGTGGGATCGGAACCGTCCGCCGGCTCCTCCTGGATGACCTGGTTCAACAGGTTCCAGAACGAGTAGTCACCCGGCGCGATGAAGTTCGACGGAGTTCCCGAGGCATTGACGAATTTCATCGGCGGCGGATTATCGGCCTCGTCAAGGGGATAGATCCGCAGGTTCTTCTTGACTGAGTCAACACCGGGTTGCGTGGATCCGTCCACAACGAAAGCGCGAAAAACGAGGTAATTGCCGAAGGTGCTCGGCCGCAAAACGTGATATCCCGGTGGTATGTCGCCCTTGAATCCAGGCGGCAATAGGAGGTACTTGCCACCCGCGCCCTTGTCGGCCCCGGTAATGCCGATGTCGCCCACCCACTTGTACCAGAAGTCGTCGACCATCCCCAGCACTTTGGGTGGAATCTCGGCGACCAGCGGTCCCTTGCTCGTGTCGACCCAAACGTAGTTGTAGATCGTGTTGTCGTTGGCCGTCAGCTCTACGGACCTCGGATCGACCAGATTYTCCCAGATCACGTCAGTCTGGTTATCTGGTCCGAACTTGCGCAGCGAATCRCGCATGCCGGCCTGATTGACGATCGGGATCGCCAGCAGATAAGCCTGCAGTGCCCGCGAGCGGTCTAGGTTGTCGTAGATTTTGTCGACGGTATCGACCGTCGGGTAGCCGTAATTGAGATTCAATGTTCCGATCGAAGACTCGATTTTGTCTGGCATGGCCACGCCCGATGCGAAAGGCGTCGTCATCTTGTAGGTCGGTGTATCGGCGGAAGCGATACCCAGACCCATGAGTGCCGACACAGCGGTGGCGCAGAGCAGTCTCGTCGAACGTATCATTGCTTTCTCCTATTGACCTCCAAAGCCAGGCATCAGGATGGTCGGGATGATTTATCGTCGGACAATTATTTCGCTACATGGATGCCGGGCGGCTGCCAGGTGCCTTTGCCAGCAGGCAGGATCGAAGGCGCTTCCGTCTTCGGCCAGTACAGACGCATTACCAGGTAGATCGTGTCATTTGGCGCAGGCAGCCAATTTGCCGCCTTTTCCACGCCGGGGCTGTCCTTCTGGATGTAGAGGGTGAGCGAACCATCCTTGTTCTTCTTCATGCCGTGCAGCATCGGAGAGTTGATGAGGTAGCGGTTGATCGGGTTCTTGATCAGGAGCTGGCTCTTGCCGTCATAAATCGTCACCGACCAGAAGGAGTTCACCGGCGGGAGTTGCCCGGCCGGAAAGGTGAGAGTGTAGTTGTGCTTGCTGCCGTCGAGCGCTTCCCCCGTCGCATCCGTTCTGGTGAAAGGATACATGGCCTCTGCTGCATCGTTGCCATAGAGGCCTGCCTTTGCGGCTCCGGCCCGCAGCAACCAATCGCCGTTGTA
The DNA here is from genome assembly GCF_056399245.1 of Rhizobium sp. 01N447_2. Taxonomy (NCBI): domain Bacteria; kingdom Pseudomonadati; phylum Pseudomonadota; class Alphaproteobacteria; order Hyphomicrobiales; family Rhizobiaceae; genus Rhizobium; species Rhizobium sp. 01N447_2. The sequence continues at coordinate 46,933 of NZ_JBFTQY010000031.1, read as the reverse complement.
GAAGGCTTCGTCGCCAAGAAGCGAGCTGACGTTCCAGCCGTTGATGGGTTTGTTTCCGCTGGCCAGCCATTTGTCGATTTTATCGTCGCCTTGCTTCATGCCCACCAGGATTTCGGCCTTATGTTCGAGCGATAGATCCTTCAACTCGAAGGTCTTGCCCGGACCGATGCCGATCTTCGTCAGTTTCGCACGGATTTCCTTGTCCCGTGGCGTCTCGGGGACGTATTGCAGTGCCGCGTCGAGATATTGGAAGAAGTTGTCCTTGATTCCGGAAGTGGTGGCCGGCAGGAAATCGATCTTCGGCGCGGCCGGCGGGGCGGGTTGCTTCAGGAAAGCGGAAAGCGGCTGCGCCTTGTAGCCGGCCTGTACCTTTTCCACGTTCGGCATATCTTCGACGTTGATAAGCTGAGTCCGAAAATTGGCGAACACGAACGGGGTGGTCGAGGAAAAGACTTGGCTGATGCCGGCCGGTTTCTCGCCTTTCCAGTCGGGTCCGACAACCAGATAGGAACCCGGAACGTTTCCCGTAGCGCGGCTGCCGATATAGCCAAAGTTATAGGTGTTGCCGTCAATCAACTGCACCGAATAATAGCGCTCCTTTTCCACCGCCGACACGGAGATCACCATCGGCTCGGCGCGCAGATCCAGCCACAGAATGGAGTACGGCGTGTCGCTGTTGGGCGTGACGACCGCCGTGTCTTCGTAGGTCGCCACGTGGTTGAGGTTGTCGATCTTATTGAACGGCGCCTTGAACTGGCTGGACTTCGGGTCGACGGCGAACTCGTGCATGACCGCATAGTTCATCACCAGCGGCAGACCGTAGATGAAGCCTTCCTCGGCGATGTCCTTGGCCTCGATGATGCCGGGATAGCTTTGCGCCATCAGCCTGCTTGGCCTTGCAATCGCGGCGCCGGCAGCGATCGCCGCGGCGGAGCGAAATAGATCCCGCTTCGTCAACATTTGCCGTACTCCTGTCTTATTCGATGAGTTATCGAATCCCCTGCGGCAGCACTTCCGGCCCATCCAACCGGGAGACACGGGGTTGCTTGCGACCGCGATGGTGGCCGAGCACTGTAAAAGCGCAAGTATGTAACTGTAACATACGAGTATGGCGCCCGGCGCCGCGGACACATGGTGCGGGTGATCAGGGCAGCACTACACAATACCTACCTGGATAGATCGGTTCGACGTGGAGCGATTACACCCGAAGATCTTACCTTTGTGGACGACATTCAATTTCTAGTGTAGGTTACGGTCCGTTGGGGAAATAAGCTACTTCGTGCATACGCGGCCTCAAGAGCGGGTGAGGAGAAGGCCATGCAGAACCAATCGCCACCGGCGCGCGATGCAGCGCTGGGTTTGTCGCGTGCTCCACCGAACCAGGACGAGATTCGCGCGCAGCTCGAACATATCCTTTGCAGTCATGAATTTCCGAAGGTAGGTCGAAGCGCTGCCTTCCTGACCTATGTCACGGAGGAGGCGCTTGCCGGTCGGGCCAACCGCATAAAGGGCTACTCGATTGCCATCGAAGTGTTCAAGCGGGGCGAAGGGTTCAGGCAGGACGATCCCGTAGTCCGAATAGAGGCTGGACGGCTGCGGCGCACGCTGGAGCGCTACTATTTGATCGCCGGACAACATGATCCGATCAGAATCGACATCCCCAAAGGCGGTTACGCGCCGTCTTTCGTCTGGAACGAAGAGGCCCCGGCGTCTTCTGACGATCGGCTTTCGATACTGCGCCGACGATTTCAGAAATTGACGCCATTCGGTCTAGGAGCTGGCATCATGCTCGGCGTGGTCATGGCGGCGGTGGCCGCTTCTGCCTACTTGCTACCGATAGGGTTGGGCTCTACATCCCACGAATCCATCGAGGAAGGTCCGACGCTCGTCGTCGCCCCGTTCGCCAATCTCGGAGACGGGCCGCAGGCTGCCCTTTATACGGCGGGCCTGACCGAGGAGCTTCTGACCGCCCTTCCTCGCTTCAAGGAAATCAGGGTTTTCGGTCGCGAGACATCGAAGTCCTTGCCCTCCGGCGTCGAGGCGTCCCAGGTGCGTGGCGAGCTGGGCGCCCGCTTCCTCCTTGCGGGCGGCGTTCGTGTTTCGGGTGACCGCATTCGCGTGACGGCGCGCCTGCTTGATACCGATAATGACGAAATCCTGTGGTCGCAGACCTACGACGACGACATCAAGAGTGGCGATCTGTTCAACATTCAGTCTGATGTAGCGAACAAGGTGGCGAGCGCAGTGGCCCAGCCCTATGGCATCATGGCTCAGGCGGACGTCTCCAATCCGCCCCCTGACGATCTTGGCGCCTACGCCTGCACGCTGAGCTTCTATGGATACCGAGCGGAATTGAGCGCCAAGCGGCACTTGGACGTGCGGCAGTGCCTCGAAAGCGCCGTCGCCCGTTATCCATCCTTTGCCACCGCATGGGCGATGCTCTCCATCATCTATCTCGATGAGGACCGGTTCCGGTTCAATCCGAACACCAACGGGTCGCCTCCGATTGATCGCAGCCTGCAGGCGGCCCGTCGCGCCGTGCAGCTGGATCCGGACAACACGCGCGCCCATCAGGCGCTGATGACGGCGTTGTTCTTCCATCAGGAGGTTTCCGAAGCCCTCCACGTTGGCGAACAGGCATTGGCGACCAATCCAAACGATACCGAACTGCTCGGAGAGTTTGGTACGCGTGTCGCGATGAGTGGGGATTGGCAACGTGGTGCTGAACTGCTCGACCGCGCTCTTGCCCTCAACCCAGGTGGCGGCGGCTACTACCATGGCACCCGCGCGCTCGCCGCCTACATGCTGCATGACGACGAGACTGCGGTCATCGAGATCAAGCAGGCAAATCTACAGAAGTTTCCGCTCTACCATGCCGTCGCCGCGGTCATCTACGCGAATGCGGGGATGATGGATGACGCCCGCCGCGAGGCTTCCAGTTTCAACGCGATGCGGCCGGATTTCATTCCCAACGTGGTGGCCGAACTCAAGGCGAGAAACTTCCGACCCGCCGACAGGGCAAGACTGATCGCGGACATCAGAAAGGCCGGCCTTGCCGCGTCTGACGAGGTGGAGGCGTCGATGCTCTGGCGGCCTCAAGGATCGGCTGTGCTTGTGCCGCGGTAGCGCTGCGGGAGGGCGGTGCACCGAGCTGTTTCGGTACAGATGCTACCAGATGTTACGGGCTTTTGCCGTCGTCCGACTGTAGCGTTGCCCGCATTGCAATGATCGATCTAGAGGGGTACGTGTCGTTGGCCAGGCAATCACGAAGGTTTGGCGCTGCACCGTCGGGGTCTACTGCTGTTAGGACGAGGCAGTCGAGGGGCTGTCAAGACATTGTTGGATGAGGGCGATGCGTGGGCAGAAATAGTAGCGTTGCGCGGGCGTCGGCTCCTGCGAGTTGGTTTCGTTGGCTTCTTGTATGTGCGGCGGCCATGGCACTTGCGGGATGTGGCGGCCATCCAAAGGACGTGCTGACACCCGTGGCCGACACGTCGCCGCAGTCGCCGAAGGTCGACATGTTGATCGCGACGACCCGCACTCGGTCGACCGTTCCAGGGGAGATGTTCAACGGAGAACGTGCGCTGGCCCCGGCCTTCGCCGACATGACGATCTCGATTCCGCCCAGCAAGGTTCGCAAGGAAGGACAGGTCGCCTGGCCGAAGAGATTACCGTCCAATCCGGCGACCGACTTCGCGACCGTGAAGGCCGACGATCTCAACGTCGACGAGGCCAAGAAGTGGCTAAGCGCGAGCGTCAGGAAGACCCCCGACGGTAGTGTCCTTGTCTTCATCCACGGTTTCAACAACCGGTTCGAGGATGCGGTCTACCGTTTCGCGCAGATCGTTCACGACTCCGGCGTCCATAGTGCGCCCATCCTGGTGACATGGCCGTCGCGCGGCAGCCTGCTCGCCTACGGCTATGACCGTGAGAGCACCAACTATACCCGCAACGCCCTGGAGACGCTTTTCCAGTATCTGGCAAAGGATCCCGAGGTGAAGGAAGTCTCGATCCTCGCGCACTCGATGGGCAATTGGCTGGCTCTGGAATCCTTGCGCCAGATGGCTATCCGCAATGGCCGGCTGCCGGAGAAGTTCAAGAACGTCATGCTGGCGGCTCCCGACGTCGACGTGGACGTGTTCCGGCAGCAAATCGCGGATATGGGAAAGCAGCACCCACAGTTCACGCTGTTTGTCTCCCGTGACGACAAGGCGCTGGCGTTTTCGCGCCGGGTCTGGGGCGACGTCTCCCGGCTCGGCGCCATCGACCCGGAGCAGGCCCCGTATAAGAAGGAGCTCGAGGACAACAAGATCATGGTGATCGACCTTACCAAGATCAAATCCGGCGACAGCATGAACCACGGCAAGTTCGCGGAATCGCCACAAATCGTGCAGCTCATTGGCCAGCGTATATCCGAGGGGCAGACGCTGACCGACAGCCACGTCGGAATTGGCGACCAGATTTTGGTGGCGACCACCGGAGCTGCGACGGCTGCTGGGAACGTTGCCGGCCTGGTTCTCGCAGCACCCGTTGCCGTAATCGATCAGGACACTCGCGACAACTACGCCACCCATGTCGGAACCCTGGCGGGCACGAGTGGGACGCAGCCGGCCGCAGCAGCGGTGAAGCACTGCGCGGAAGGACGACCGACGCCGAACTRCACACGCTAATATTCGAGGTTCTGGCCCAGCTGTTCAGTCCCTAATCTGAATCGTTTCGGCTCGGATGTCCACTGCTTGCAGATGAACTCGTAGGGCGTGAGCCCTTTGTGCGTCTTCAATCTTCGCCCGAAGTTGTAGGCGTCGATGAAGTCGGCAAGATGCTTTTTCAGTTGTGCGTGATCGTCGTAGTGGAAGCGCTTGACAGTGGCTTCCTTGATGGTCCGGTTCATCCGCTCGACCTGTCCGTTGGTCCAGGGGTGCTTCACCTTCGTCAGACGATGCTCAATGCTGTTACCGGCAATGCTTCTCCGGATTGRCTTTGGGCGTTCGTTTCCACGATCAGCAGTTCGCAAACCGGACAGAGCATACCAGAAGCTACGAGCCTCGGATGGCGTAAGCAGGTAGTCTCCGGGCCAATTCAACCGAGGAGGACATCATGAACCGCATAATATTCGCTGCCGCCGCCCTCGCAGCCTCCGCCGCCATCGCCTATGCACAAGACCCGATCGTCGGGAACTGGAAGACCGAACTTGGCGATACCGCCGCGATCGCTGCCTGTGGCAGTGGCTACTGCATCACGTTGAAGTCCGGTAAACATGCCGGCGAGCAGATCGGGAACTTCAATGGCAAGGACGGGAGCTACGAGGGCAAGATCACCGATCCAGATGCGAAAAAGACCTACGACGGCTCCCTGACGGTCTCCGGCAATGCGCTGAAGATGAAGGGCTGCGTCCTCAAGGTAGTCTGTGAGTCGCAGACCTGGCCCCGCCTTTGACGGCTGCACTAGGATAATATCGACGAAGCCCGCCTCAACTGACGGTTGGTGAAGCTGTGGCTTAGCACGTGTTTCTCGCGGGCCAGCAGAGCGAAATTCTCCGTCGTTCGTCATCACCTKCTTCAATGTCGACCCGGTTCCGCCAACAGTTCCAGGGGGCCTCCCAACCCGATCACTATGAAGACGCCCTCCCCTTGGACGGCTACCATGAGCGGGAGCGAGCTTCGCAAGGTGCGGTTTCCGTGGGCCTTCAAACGTCGGACAAGTAGCGTCTCAGGATCAAAGGCCCCATGACCATGATCCTGTCCTCCTTGATCGCTCCGAAACCTGGCTTGAAAAGCCTATGCGGGAGATGGAATCGGTCTGGTCGACGCTTTGGCAGGACTTCGTCCGGATGGGGCCGGAGAACTGCCCGTCTTTCATCATCGTCAAATGCCGGGGGATGGTCTGTTTGCCGGCATCGGAAAACTGAGATAGCTGGCAACCTGATAACCCAGTGGCGTCAGGCCCGCACCTCGAACACCATGTTGAACGGCGTTTCCGTGGCGCGACGGAAATGCTTGAATCCGGCGTCGAGCGCGACCTTTCGGAGTTTCATTTCTCCCGCCTGTGCGCCAAGCCCGAGCCCCACCTCCTGGGAGAGTGACGCCGGCGTGCAGATCATCGTCGACGCCCCGTAATAGACGCGGCCGACCGGGTTGAGATTGTCCTTGAGATGGTCATGAGCGAAAGGCTCGACGATCAGCCACGTCCCGTTCGGCCCAAGCGTCTCCTTGACATGCCGGCCGGCGCCGACCGGATCGCCCATGTCGTGAAGGCAGTCGAACATGGCGACCATGTCATAGCCGCGCCCCGGAAATTCCGCCGCCGAACCTTGCTGGAACGTCACACGGTCGGCGACGCCCGCATCTTTTGCGGCGGCCCTTGCTCTTTCGATCGATGGGCCGTGATAGTCGAAGCCGGTAAAGCGGGAAGCGGGATAGGCCTGCGCCATCAGGATGGTCGAGGCCCCATGACCGCAGCCGACATCGGCTACACTGGCGCCGGCCTTGAGCTTTTCTTCAACCCCGGCAAGAGCCGGTATCCATTCGGCGACGAGATGGCTGTTGTAGCCTGGGCGAAAGAACCGTTCGGTGCCTCGGAAAAGGCAGGTGCTGTGCTCATGCCAGCCGAGACCCTTGCCGGTGCGGAAGGCGTCGGCGACCTTGGGCTCGTCCATCCACATGGATTGGACGACCTCGAAGGCGCCGACGAAAAAGGCGGGGCTGTTTTCCTCGGCAAATACCATCGCCTGCTCCGGCGTCAGGCTGAAACGATCCGTCTTTTCATCGTAAGCGACATAGTCCGCGGCCGCCTGGGCGCTCAGCCATTCCCTGAGATAACGCTCCTTGATCCCTGTCTTCTYGGCAAGATCCTGGGCGCTCATCGGCGTTCCGTCGGCCATCGCCTTGAAGATTCCGACCTTGTCGCCAAGCACGACCAACGCACCTGACATGGCGGCGCCGACGTCTCCGACAAGACGACCGACAAGCGCATCGAGTTTTTGCATATCTGGTTCACGCATTGTTGCCTCCCCCGCGCGTGATAAGTATTATCTAAATTAGACGTTAATAATATTCAGTCAATCAATCTTCCCTTTCGCCAGATGAGCGTGGAGTATTAATGGTCTAAAGCATGGAATAGGCGGACCACTCCAGGGAATGTCAAACGGCTCAAAATGCCCTATTCCGTCATGGGCTTTCTCGTCGTGTCTTGTCTGGAGATTACATTTTTTATATAATCTACCGAAGGCAGAATCACACTTTTGATGCAAGGTTATTGTTTTGTGTCTATCTTCCGCTCAATGCCGCGCTGCTCGCGCCCTTTTGGCATGGTCTCAGGACGATCTCTCATCGGCCTCGAAAGTCGCCAAAGCGACGATTGCTAATTTCGAGGCTGGAAAACGCTCTCCCTATGAACGAACCCTTCAGGATATGAAGCACGCCCTGGAAGGCGCAGGCGTTGTTTTCATCCCGGAAAATGGTGGCGGTGCGGGCGTTCGCCTGGCAAAACGCGCAGATGCCTCGATCGACACGAATGAAACCGAGACGGTTCAATATGAAGAATATCTCAAAAACGACGCACCGCCCGGTGCAGGTGGCTGAATGATGGCAAAGAAAGAAAAGCTCGAACACTCCGAACTGGCGGGAGAATTCACCGACGACGGGATCACCGTGCTCGTCGATATCTTCCGCACATCGGGCARCAATGAAGACTGGACGATGGAAGTGGTCACGCAAGCGGAGGATCTGATCCGCTGGGACGAGCCATTTGCGACTGACCGGGATGCCTTCGACGAATTCCTGGCGGTCGTCGCCCGCGACGGCATTCGATCGTTTCTCGAAGATGAAGAGCCATCCGTGCATTGAGGGTATCCCGTGAAAAGCATCAATGATCTCGTCGCATCAGCGAAAACCGTCTGCGATCGATACCGGGCCGGGCGGATGGAGCGCGAGACCGTACGGGAATGGGTTCTCGGACTCGGCGCCTATCCATCGCCGCATGGCGACCGCGTCCGGGAAGCGGCGGAATGGTTCCGCTTGCACAATCGCGAGCCCGTTTCCGAAGACATCGTGCTCGTGGACATCGACCGGCTTGCGGCGATTTCAGCGCCGTGATCCCGGGGCATGCGAGCGGACAGGCCGGTTGCAAGGGCTCGCCCATATCCGATCTTAGCCAGTCATTGCCTGACCGTTCGATGCGGAATGGATCGCAGCAGTGCCGGCGCTGTTTTACGGTTGCCTCGCGGCCTCGATCCGGACTGGCGCAATTACGCCGGTACTAGGCGGCGTAGGACCAATGACGATCATGAGCCTTATGCATAATACCCTCATCGCAGCTGCCATGCGGAGCGGTCTGGGGGTTCCGCAGCTTCGGCAAATGTGACACTCCTTACGAGGCTGGCATGGCTCCTGCATCTCACGCGCGAAGCGTACGTCAAGCGCGGCTAGGGTATTTTAATTCGTGCGATAAGTAGAAGGAACAGCACGTGGCAGCATTTCCGGAAAAGGCAAAGGTCGTCATCATCGGGCTCGGCGGTATCGTCGGCGCCTCCATCGCGCATCATCTCGTCGAGCGGGGATGGGACGATATTGTCGGCATCGATAAGTCGGGCATACCGACCGATATCGGCTCGACAGCCCATGCCTCGGACTTCTGTTACACCACGAGCCATGACTATCTGTCGGTCTGGACCACGCAATATTCGATCGATTTCTACGAGAAGATGGGCCATTACGCCCGCATCGGCGGCCTCGAAGTGGCGCGCACCGGCGACGATGCCTGGATGGAGGAAATCAAGCGCAAGCTATCCTCGGCCCGCGCTTTCGGCACGCGCGCTCACTATGTCAGCCCTTCCGAGATCAAGGAGAAGTTCCCGCTGATCGAAGAAGAGCAGGTGATGGGCGGCCTTTACGATCCGGATGCCGGCCTCGTCATTCCGCGCTCGCAGACCGTTGCCGGCAAGCTGGTCGATGCCGCCGAAAAGGCTGGCAAGCTGCAGGTGTTCGGCAACACGTCGGCGAAGTCGCTGATCGTCGAAGGCGGTCGCATCAAGGGCGTCGTCACCCATCGCGGCACGATCATGGCCGACCACGTCATCGTCTGTGCCGGCCTCTGGGGGCGCCTGATCGCGGAGATGGTCGGCGAAGACCTGCCGGTCATGCCGGTCGACCATCCGCTCACCTTCTTCGGTCCGTATAACGAGTTTGAAGGCACCGGCAAGGAAATTGGCTTCCCGCTGCTGCGCGACCAGGGCAACTCCGCCTATATGCGCGATACCGGCGACCCGGCGACGACGGAGGGCGGTCAGATCGAGTGGGGCTACTACGAAGCCACCAATCCGCGCATGTGCCATCCGCGCGATATTCTCGAAAAACACGAAGCGCGCCTTTCGCCCTCGCAGCGTGATCTCGAGATGGAGCAGATCATCGAGCCGCTCGAGCGCGCCATGGAACTGACGCCGATCCTCGGCGAACTCGGCTATAACGAAGGTCACTCCTTCAACGGCCTGCTGCAAGTATCGGCCGGCGGCGGCGCCTCCTGCGGCGAGAGCCAGAAGGTGCGGGGTCTCTGGTATTGCGTTGCCATCTGGGTCAAGGACGGCCCGGGCTACGGCAAGCTGATCGCCGACTGGATGACCGATGGCCGTACTGAAATCGATCACAACAGCATCGACTACGCGCGCTTCTATCCGCATCAGTTGACGGAAGAGTTCATCGAGGGCCGCTGCTACGAAGCCGCCCAGAAGATCTATTTCCCGGCTGTTCACACCCGCGAACCCTATGCATCCGGCCGCAATGCCAAGCGCTCGCCCTTCTACGAGCGCGAAAAGGAGCTTGGCGGCTACTTCATGGAACTTGGCGGCTGGGAGCGTGCGCACGGCTACGCCGCCAACGAGCACCTGCTGGAGAAATACGCCGACCGCGTCCCGGTTCGTGAGAACGAATGGGACAGCCGCCATTTCTGGCGCGTATCGAATGCCGAGYATCTGGCGATGAGCGAGGATTGCGGCATCGTCAATCTCAGCCACTTCCACATGGTCGATATCGAGGGGCCTGACCATGTCGAGCTGATGGAATGGCTGTGCGCCGCAAGGATCGGCGGCGACGCAAACATCGGCAAGGGCGTTTACACCCACTTCCTCGACGACGAAGGCATGGTGCGCGCTGACTTCACGGTCTTCCGCATGGCCGACCGGTGCCGTCTCGTCAACGGCGCCGATGCCGGCCCGCGCGACCTGCACTATATGAAGCGCGTCGCCGAAGACCGCGGCCTTGACGTGATCATCTCAGACGTCTCGGAAAAATTCGTGACGATCGGCATCTGGGGTCCGAACGCGCGCGACACGCTGAAGAAGGCTGTGGCCGATCCGGCCGGGCTCGATCAGGAAAACTTCGCCTTTGCGGCGATCAAGCCGATCGAAATCGCAGGCAAACCCGTCACCGCCTTCCGCATCTCCTATGTCGGCGAGCAGGGCTGGGAACTGCACATGAAGTACGAAGACGGCCTCGCTGTCTGGGATGCGCTGCGCTCAACCGGCGTGATGGCTTTCGGCGTCGAGACCTATGCAAACTCGCGCCGCATGGAAAAGAGCCTGCGCCTTCAGAACGCCGACCTCCTGACCCAGTACAACCTGATCGAAGCCGATCTCGCCCGTCCGAAGGTCAAGGAAGCCGATTTCCGCGGCAAGGCAAAACATCTGGAATACAAGGCGCGTGAGCACCAACCGGCGATGCTCTGCACCCTTGTGATGACCGAGAATACCGATAAATCGGGCGTGAAACGTTATCCCGTCGGCAACATGCCGGTTGTCGATCCCGCCACGGGAGAGGTTCTGGTCGACGAGCTTGGCCGCCGGTCCTACACGACCTCGGTCGCCTACGGCCCAACGGTCGGAAAGAACATTGCTTTGGCMTATTTACCCTGGTCGCATTGCCAGGTCGGACGCAGGCTGAATGTCGAGTATTTTGCCGAAAGCTATCCGGTGGAGGTTGTCGGCGTCGGGTACAAGCCGATCTATGACCCAGAAAATCTGAAACCGCGCACCTAAAGCATGTCGCGCAAAAGTGTGCAGCGGTTTTGCGGCAACGGCATGCGTAAAAACAAAGACTCGAAAATCGGAATCGATTTTCGGAAAGTACGATGCGAGGATTGAAAGTGTTACAGCGCCGTGCGTCTAAAAGACGCGCGGCGCTGTAAGCGCTCAAGCGCTTGTGGCGCCGCAAGGATGGGGCGCCGCCAAGATGAGGTTGAGCCGCTTGGCCAAAACAACGAGAAACCTCGGCGTTTGTGCCACTCCATTGTGTGCGGAACCTGTACGTCGCCGGAGATTTCGAACAGGACAAGGGTGCACGGGCGAGGCCCACATCCTCCCTCGGGTAAAGGTTGCAAGACCCTCGCCGAATAGACCGGTTGTTACATAGAAACAGTCATTTGACATCTCTGTAGCGACCGGCAATGCTGACCTGCCAGTCTTCCAAATGCATCCGGGCGACGTCATTCGGCAAGGGAAAGTGGGTCATGACAGCTTCCAGAACTCTTCGGCCGGTGATCGCCTTGGCGGTTCTGGCAGCACTCGGCATCCTGCTGTGGTTTGCAACACGTCCGCCGCCGCYCATCGTCCAAGGCGAAGTCTCTGCCAATCGGGTCGATATCAGCCCGCGTGTCTCCGGCCGCATTGCCAAGCTCAATGTCGATGTCGGGGACAATGTCGAAGCCGGTGCAGTCATTGCCGCGCTTGAAAGTCCCGAACTGACGGCGGCACTTCATATGTCGCAAGCCGCCCTTTCCGTTTCGCAAGCCGATCTTGCCCGTGTCGACAGCACGCGTCCCGAGACGATCGATGCGGCGAACGCCGAACTTGCTGCGGCCGTCGCGGATGTGACCCTCTACCAGGAAGAGTCTGCGCGTCAGGCCAGGCTGATCACCACCGGCGCCTCGACCCAGGCTCAGGCGGACCAGGCGGCCCGCAATCTCGAGGCAGCGATCCGCAAGCGCGAATCCGCCGAGGCCAATGTGCGGCTGGCGGTCGCCGGCTCCAGCAAGGAGGAGAAGGCGCTTGCCGCCGCGCAGGTGGAGCAGACGCGCGCCTCGCTCGATCAGCAGCAGGTCAATGTTTCCGAGTTGACGATCCATGCGCCGATCTCCGGGCAGGTCACGACGCGGGTTGCCGAACTCGGCGAGAATTTCAGCGCCGGCGCGCCACTCTTTTCGATTATCGATCTCCAGAACCCCTGGTTCACGTTCAACCTGCGCGAGGATCTGCTGAAGGGCCTGAAGGTCGGGGACAATTTCGATGTCGCCGTGCCGGCAATCGGCCCCGACAAGATCGCGGTCAAGGTGACCATGATCAATGCACAGGGACAGTATGCGACCTGGCGGGCCACGCGGGCGACCGGCGATTTCGATCTCAGGACGTTCGAGGTGCGCGCCGTTCCGGTAAAAGCGGTGGATGGCCTGCGGCCCGGCATGAGCGTCATCGCCGCTTGGTCGGAGCGTTGAAATGATGCCGCGCGGGCGCGTGCACCCCGGTTTTATTCTCGTCTTCGCACGGGAGTTCCACTGGTTTCGCCGCCGGCCGTTCCTCTTGTTCCTGACGACGGTCCTGCCGCTGCTGCTGATGGGCCTTCTGGCCGCGGTTTTCAGCGCAGGTCTGGCAACCCGCCTGCCGATCGCCGTGCTCGATCAGGATGGCACCGATCTGTCGCGCCAGATCATCCGCATGGTCGATGCCACCCAGGATACGTCGGTCGCGCTTGCCGTCAGCGACCTCGCCGAAGGCCGGCAACTCATCCTCTCCGGCGAGGTTCACGGCCTGCTGATGCTGCCGCGCAATCTCGAGCGCGACGTATTGTCCGGCCGCCGGCCGGAAGTGGTGTTCTTCTACAACAGCCAGACGATGACGACCGGCAATCTAGTACTGCGTGGTGTCAATGCCGCCGTGCCGACGGTGGCTGCGGGCATCAGATTGTCGTTGCGCACCGCCCAGGGAGAGCCGGTCGACGCCGCACAGGCAGCTCTCGCTCCCGTTCCGGTACAGGTGAACCCGCTCTTCAACCCCACCCTCAACTATGCCCATTTCCTTCTTGCCGCCCTGATGCCCAGCGTGCTGCAGGTGGTGATCATCACGACGATGGCCTATTCGCTCGGCCTCGACGTCGAGAGCCGCCACCGGCTGCGTATCCTCCGACGGTTGGGCGGCGGGTTGGGGCCGGCGCTGGCGGGCAAGATCCTGCCTTATACGCTGATCTTTCTCGCGGTGCTCGGCATCGCCGATCTGGTGCTCTTCGACCTTCTCGACATGCCGCTGCGCGGCAATCGCTGGCTGCTGCTGATGGCCGGCACCCTGTTTATCCTGGCAAGCCAGTTCATCGGCGTGCTGCTGGCGCTGTTGCTGCGGCCTATGGCGAGCGCCATCAGCATCGGCTCGCTGCTCGCCGCGCCCGCCTTCGGCTTCATGGGCATCGGTTTCCCGAGGATCGGCATGAACGACTTCGCCTATTATTACGGCCAGATGATCCCCGGCACATGGTACCTGATGGCGAGGATCGACCAGACGATCCGCGGCACGCCGCTCGATCTGTCGTGGAAGCCGATCCTCGTGCTGCTCTTCCTCGTCGTCCTGCTTGCATCCGTCACCGTGCTGCGGCTGGAGACGATGAGATCGAGGAACAGGCGCGAGGCGTCGGCACTGCGGGAGGCCACCCGATGAATGGCGTGCTGGCGACCTGCCGCGTCGAATTACAGCGCATCCTGTCGCTGCGGCCGGCATTCTCCGTGCTCATTCTGGCAGCCTGCATCTATGCGGCCCTCTATCCCCAGCCCTACCGGGGCGAGGCCCTGCGCGACGTGCCGATCGCCCTCGTCGATCTCGACGGCACCGACAGCAGCCGCCAGTTCGCCCGCCGCGTCGATGCCTCGGCCGATGTGTCCATCGGCGCCGAACTGCCCGACGAACCAAGCGCCGAGCGCGCGGTCTTCAGCCGCCAGCTCTACGGCATCCTCGTCATCCCGAAATATTTCGAGCGCGACCTGCTGCACGGACGACCCTCGCCCGTGGCGCTCTATGCCGATGCCAGCTACTTCCTGATCTATTCGCGCATCTCCGGCGGCGTCTCTGCCGTCGCCAAGACTTTCGGCGCCGAGGTCGAGACTGCAAGGCTGGTCGCCATGCATGCCGATCCTGCCATCGCCGCTGCGGCTTCCGACCCGATGCCGCTGACGGCGGTGCCGCTCTTCAACCCCCAGGGGGGCTATGCCACCTATCTCCTGCCCGCCGCCTTCGTTCTCCTTCTGCAGCAGATGCTCCTGATCGGCGTCGGCCTGCTCGGAACGCTGCCAAACGACGGGCTCGCCGGCCGGCCGGCCGGCGCTCTCGCAACCGTGCTCGGCAAGCTGCTCGCCTACCTCGTCCTGGAGGCGGTGGTGCTGCCCTTCTATCTGATCGTGCTGCCTTATCTCTACGACATTCCAAGGCTCGGGGGACCGCTCATCATCTTCGCCGTCTCGCTGCCCTTCGTGCTTTCCGTCAGCGCGCTCGGCATGGTGGTCGCGGCATTGTTCCGCAGCCCTCTCACCGTCCAGCTGGTGTTTGCGGCGATCGGCATCCCCTTCCTGTTTCTCGCTGGCTTTTCCTGGCCGACCGAGGCGATGCCGAAAGCGCTGCAATATCTGGCGCTCCTGGTTCCCAGCAGTTCCGCCATCAACGGAATCGTATCGGTATCGCAGCTCGGGGCGCCGCTGAGCGACGTCCGCACGCCGTTTCTGACGCTCTGGGCGCTGGCGCTATTTTACGGTTGCCTCGCGGTCGGATTGGAAGTCAGGATGCGGCGAAGCCACCATTAGAATTCTAGAGTGAAGCATGATGTTGACCGAAAACCGCTCACACTTTTCGGCATCATGCTCCAGCAAGTGGACAGTCGATGCTTGATAATGTCACATGGTCCGGAGTGCTAGCCGATCCTGTCGTCCAGGCCGGGACGCTGGCCGTGGTCGGTGCGATCGTCACGCGCATAGCGCTTCGGCCCTTCCCGAGCTGGAAGCTTGCCGGCCAAGTGTTCTTCTTCGCGGCGCTGACCGTCCTGCTGCTCTATCACGACATCGTGCCCTACGAAGTCGGGCCGGTGCCGGCTTCGACCTTCGAGCGTGTCTTCATCGCCCTTGCCAAGGTGGTCTGGTGGATCAATGCCGCCTGGGCGCTGATCGCCTTCGTCCGCGTCTTCCTGATCTTCGAGCGCCAGCCGAGAGAAGGTCGCCTCGTTCAGGATCTGGTCATCGGCCTGATCTATCTCGGCGCGATCCTCTCTGTGGTCGCCTATGTCTTCAGCTTTCCCGTCGGCACGCTGATCGCCACCTCGGGCGTCTTTGCCATCATCCTCGGCCTTGCGATGCAGAGCACGTTGAGCGACGTTTTTTCCGGCATCGCGCTCAATCTCGGCCGGCCCTATACGATCGGCGACTGGATCGTACTGAATGACGGTATCGAGGGCCGCGTCGTCGAAACCAACTGGCGCTCCACCCATCTGCTGAACGGTTCTAACGACCTGGTGGTGCTGCCCAACAGCTTTCTGGCCAAGGTCGGGCTGACCAATCTCAGCAGCCCCGACCGCAGTCACGGCGCCTCACTGACGGTCCGGGTCGTGCCGACGATCGGGCCGTCGTCGATCATCGAGGTCATGCGCGCCGTGCTTTTGAGCAGCGACTCGATCCTGACCGAACCGAAACCCGGGGTGCAGATCAAATCGCTGACATCAGATGCAATGGAGGTGGAACTCTCCTTCCGCGTCAGKGATATCGGCCAGGCGGGGCCGGCGAAGAACGAGATATTCGATCTGATCTACCGTCATATCAAGGCCGCAGGCCTCACCTTGGCACGACCGCTCGACGCCGCCGGCCCACCGCCCGACCAGTTGCAGTCGGAGGATATGGCGAAGCCGCACCGGCCGACGCCGCTCAAGCTTCTCGACGCCATCCCGCTGTTTTTCTCGCTGACCGAGGACGAGAAGGAGACGCTCGCAGGCTCGATGACGCGGCGGACCTACAAGAAGGATGCCATCCTCATCGAGCAGGGCGATACGGTCGCATCGCTGATGATCGTGCGCAGCGGCGCCCTCGTCGCCACCCGCCAGGAAGGCCATAAGGAAATCGAACTCGGCCGGCTGGCGCCGGGCGATTATTTCGGCGAAAGCGGGCTGCTGATTGGCGTCGGCGAAGCCGCCAGCCTGCGGGCGCTGACCTTCGTCGTCGTCTACGAGATTGCCCAGGTAAGCCTGACGCCGCTGCTGCACGACCGGCCCGGCATCGCCGAAGAGCTTGCCGCCACTTTGTCGCGCCGCATCGAGACCGGCCAGCATTCCTTCGCACCCGAAGGCGCCACGCTGAACGGTGGCTCGATGAGCTCGCTGGTGACGCGCATCCGTCATCTGTTCAAGGTGCCGCAATAGCGGTCCAGGGCAATGGTCACCGGGGCCTTTCATAGCTGGGATCATATCCCGCTTCAATGCGAACCACTCACTTGAACGCGCAGAGAAAAAGCGGGTCCTCCTTCGGTTGGATTCATCTTGACCGCTCACTCTTTTAAGAAGCCATGACTATCGGGCTGGTAGTCGACAGGACGTCTATTGCGCAACGCGCTTTTGGAAACTATCAACTCATCATATATGACATTATAAGTAACTTTATCGATCATATCTGAGTTGACCGCGATGGGATCGCCCAAATCGAAACCTGCCCTCCAAAGGCTCGGATACGACGTCCGCGGCGCTCGCTTGCGGCGCGGCATGGCCGTGGCCGATCTGGCGGTGCGGGCGGGCACGTCGCCGAGCACCGTCGCACGCTTGGAAAAGGGAGATCCTGGTGTCGGGATCGGCACGCTCGCCGATATTCTCGTTGTGCTTGGCCTTGTCGACCGGTTGGCCGACCTGGTCGACATCCGGAAAGACGATCTGGGTCTGGCGTTGACCGCCGAACGCCAGCCACGTCGCGGACGGTCTTTTGCGACTACGGTGCGCAGGCAGAGGGCCAAGGGTAAGACGGCACAGGAGGATCCGGATGTCGTTGATCCAGACGGCGCTTCATTCTGATGCCTGAGTTCAACGCCCATGTCGTTCTCGGCGAGAGCCTGACACCCGTTGGCCAGTTGCGTTTCACGCAGGCGGGGCCGCGGCAGCTCTCGACTTTTGCTTACGATCCGGCTTGGATCGAAAATCCTCGTGCCTTTGCCTTGCAGCGGACATTTCCCCTTGAAGATGGGCCATTTGGAGGGCGGCAACGAAGAAATTCCGAATGTTCTGGCAACGTGGCTCGAAACACTGGCTCAAGCCCACGAAGCGCTTCCGCTGCCAACGACCTATCACGGCCGGAGAGCTTAGGAGTGACCAGCGAGACTGCCTAATGAACCTTAGCTTGCGCAACTCCTCGACTGGTGACGCTGATCCACCACCTGTTTAAGGTATCGCAGCAGTCGCCTGAGCTATTTCCGTCGGAACTTCTTTCGCGCCGCCCGCGCCAGGCTCTCGGCGAGAATCAGCAGACAGCCGACGAGAAGCAGAGCAGCGGCTAGCAGTGCGTCGACGTGGACGAATTTCACCAGAACGCCGACGGCGGCGATTAGCAGCATCGCCGCCAGCGCCAGCGCGCCGTCATCGATGAACATGCCGAAGAATTCCCTGAACGCGACCTTAAGAATATCCATCACGCGGCCACCTCGACATGGGTGTCGAGATACTGGCGCAGCATCCGAACCGCGACGAAGGAAAAGGCGCCAAGCACGGCAAGGATCGCCAGAAGTGAAAGGTCAGCACCGGGCCAGTCGGCCCCGACGCCCTCGCCGACCCAGAATATGCCGAAGGCGCTGAGCAGCAGTCCGACGACAAATTTCAGGCTGTTCTCCGGAACCGCCGAGAGCGGTTTGTGCACGAAGATGCCGATGATCAGCACCAGCAGGCAGGCCGCGGCGGCCCCAAGGCTGGCATAACCGATCATGCCGTGTCCGGCGCCGATGGCGATGACGATGAACACCACTTCGATCCCCTCGAGCAGCACCGCCTTGAAAGCTGCGGCCCCTGCCAGGAAATTGGCGCGGCGCTCGGCGGATTGACGCCGCAGGCTGTCGGTCTCGGTCGCGAAGGCCTTTTCCTCGTCGTGCAGCGCGATGAAGCCCGAAGCCCGCAGGATTGCCTTGCGCAGCCAGCGCAGGCCGAACAGAACGAGCAGCGTTCCGATCACGAACTGCATCAGCTCGATCGGAATAAGGGCGAGCAGCGGACCGAGCGCCAGTACGAGAAGAGCGAGAAGGGCGAGTGCAAGACTGGTGCCGATGAAGGCCGGACGCCAGCCCTGCGTGACGCTGACGGCGAGGATGATGGTGAAGGCTTCAACGACCTCGACGAAGGAGCCGAGAAATGCGGCCGTGACCGTCGAGGTGATCGTTGTCAAAGTTGTCATGTTTCTTTTCCGTTATGCTGGCGGAAATCACGTATCAGCCTGAACYGCTATCTCTTCTTACCGTTTTCCGGCTTCGGCAACATCATCTGGCGCGCGGCTCGGAACGAATCGCTTTGAAATCAGCCAGCAGCCGAGCGCCCAGAGCGCGCCGGCGCACCATCCAGCCAAGACGTCAGTGGGGTAATGGACACCAAGATAGATGCGACTCAAACCGATGATGACGGCGAGAAAGACGCCAGCGCCCATAACGAAAATTCGCGTCGACTGGTAACGCTGCGTTCGCGCCAGCAACGCGCCCAGCGTCAGATAGGTCACCGCGGAGACCATCGCATGTCCGCTTGGAAAGCTGAGATCGCTGACCTCGACGAGATGCGGCACGATGTCGGGGCGCGGCCGGGCGACGAGGATCTTCAAGAGCGTGCTCGCCAGCCAGCCGGTCAACACCGAGGAAAAGACGAAGATCGCGATCGGCCAGCGCCGGTCGAGCAGAAGATAGACGGTGACGAGAACCGTCATCAGCGAGAGAACCGTGATACCGCCGAGGCTGGTGATATCGCCGACGGCATGCGTCAGCCAGCCTGGCCCGATCGGCACGGCAAGTTCGCCCGGCCGTCGCAACGCCAGCAGGATCGCCTCATCGAAGCGGAATGTCTCGCCCTCCAGGACTTCGCTCGTCAGTCGCTGGAGCAGGAACAGTCCACCGGCGATGGATGCCAGCGTAATGAGCGTCAGCGGCTCATAGGCGGTAAGCCGTGTCAAAAATCCCCGTCGTTGAACCTCACTCATACCTGCCGCAGAACTCCCCTTACATCATGTTGATCCTCGCCAGATTGGCAAGGCAAAGCCAGGATTCAAGGCCTTGGTGCAATCAAGGACGCCGCCGAAAGGAGTTTTTCGGTTGGCGAGGCCAGCGATTTTGGTTCATCAACGCCATTGGCGAGATGGCGATCGCCCTGAATAGGTCGCCCGGTGATTGTCCCCTCGGCCTTCAGGCTGCGTTGCAGATCGATGCCTGACATGCGACCGATGTCAATATTAAGGACAAGGAGTCTATCGCCGTTGCCCGATCGCGAGCGAGAAAGGCCTCGGCGGATGCATATTCCTTGACCGGGAAACCGTAGGCGTTGAGCAGCCGCCCGAGGCTGCGCCGCAGGCTTGCGTCATCATCGACGACAGCGACCGTGCGGCGAAGGTTCTCCACTCATGCCCCTCCTCTTTCGAACACATGCGAAAATAGCGGTCCCTGGTCAAATTAGGCCAGATGAAGTCGATTGATATGTCGTAAGGGGGAGGGCGCCCGATCACCCCGCCGGCGATGCCGTGTCCTGGTGGATGAGACCGGTGAAGCTCGCCACACACCTGGCTGTAGGATGCGGAAGTCGCCTGATATTCATGGCGAAGCCTGTTGGGCAGCGAAGATCGGCAATCAACATCGGCAGGTTTGTCGCTCCGACGTGGGTAAGCTTCGGATTTTTCAATACAAATTTCCTGGAAAACATCGGCAAAACCATCAGCATGCTGCAAATTTCGAAGACCGGCAACCAACATCGGCAATTTCTTGATCTAAGCATGTTAACCTGCTCACTATAATCATGTTTTCGAGATCCAAAGTTCGGTCATACCTGTCGCGCGCAGCCACGCGTACATGAACGCCTTGGAAGAGGCGAGCCAGCACGAAAACATCGTACCCACAAACTTTGTCTCCGAGCTCGTTAAGCCGTGTCAAAAATCCACGTCGTTGAACCCTCAGTCATGCCTGCCGTAGAACTCCCTTCAGAACATGCCGGTCCCGAGAGATCGGCAATCCAAAGCCAGGGTCATGACCTTGCGACATGCAACAACGTTCCCGAGCGTGGATTTTCTGGTCGTTGATGTCGCCGTCCATGACTTCATCAACACGGCCGGCATGCCGTCACGCCTGCGATACAAAGGCGATCGTCGCTTTTAGAGCACATGCTCTCCCGCCCCAACACCTCACGATCCCAATGCCTTGTTGATGGCCGCGATCAGTGCAGCTCCGGAAAACTGCTTCTGCAGATAAGCAACGCATCCCACCTTTTCCGCCTCCGCCTTGACGGAGACGGTTTCCAGTGCCGTGATGAAAATCACCGGAAGGGTTGTCCCCTCGGCCTTCAGCCTGCGTTGCAGATCGATGCCGGACATGCCACCGAGGTCGATATCAAGGACAAGGCAGTCTATCGCCGTTTTGGGATCGCGAGCGAGAAAGGCCTCGGCTGATGCAAATTCC
Organism: Rhizobium sp. 01N447_2; assembly: GCF_056399245.1. NCBI lineage: Bacteria > Pseudomonadati > Pseudomonadota > Alphaproteobacteria > Hyphomicrobiales > Rhizobiaceae > Rhizobium > Rhizobium sp. 01N447_2. The sequence continues at coordinate 26,265 of NZ_JBFTQY010000031.1, read as the reverse complement.
ATGGCCAGAAAACCGTAGGCGTTGAGCAGCCGCCCGAGGCTGCGCCGTAGGCTTGCGTCATCATCGACGACAGCGACCGTGCGGCGAAGGTTCTCCACCTCATGCCCCCTCTTTCGAACATTTGAGAGATTAACGGTTGCCGATCAAATTAGGCCGCTTGGAGGTCGATTGATATTGTCCTTAGGGGAAGGAGCCGATTACCCCACCGGTGATGCCGTATCCTGGTCGATGAGGCCGATATTTGCGGCGATCGACACAGCCTCGGCCAGCGAGCGTACGCCGAGCTTTTCCATGACCTGATGGCGATGCACCTTCACCGTCCGCTCGGAGATGCCGAGAGCATAAGCGACCTGCTTGTTGAGACGGCCGCGAATGAGGAACCGGAACACTTCGGTCTCGCGCGGACTGAGGCCCGCCACCAGCGTGCGCTGGGCCTGAAGGCGGTCGTGTTCGGCCAGCTGTCTTTCATATTGAATGAGCGCCCGATCGATCGCCTCCATCAATGCCGCAGCGGTCGAACTCTTTTCCAGAAAATCCTTGGCGCCCGCCTTCATCGCCTCAACGCTTGCCTTTATGTCTCCTTCCCCCGTGAGGAACACGACCGGCAGTAGAGGCGCCAGCTCGCACAGCCGGCGTTGGATCTGCAGGCCGGATTGGCCGGGCATCTGAAGGTCGAGGAGAACACAGCCCGGCTCGCAAGCGGAAAGGCCGGCGAGAAACTGGTCTCCGGATTCATAGGCTTCGACCTTGAGACCATGTGCGGCAAGCAGCCTTGCGGTCGCCGTCCGGTAGGATTTGTCGTCATCGACAATATGGATGACCGGTTTCATCTCGATTGCTCCGGCCTGCGGGCGAGCGGCAAGGCCACCCGAAAGACCGCGCCGCCTTCCGGTCGATTGTCGGCACGGATGGTGCCGCCATAAGTCTCAACAATGGCGCGGGCTATCGAGAGACCGAGCCCCGTACCCGCTTGTTTGGTTGTGTAGAATGGCTCGAAGATGCTGTTCAGTCTCTCCTCGGGAATGCCGTCGCCGGTGTCTGAGACCCGCAGCTCCACCTTCTCGTTCGCCAGTCCCGTTGCAAAGGTGAGCGTTCTCCCGGCCGGGAGGGCATCCAGCATGGAATCCATCGCGTTGGTCGCCAGATTGAGGATGACCTGCTGCACGTGAACCTTGTCGGCACGTACAGGCAATTTGCCGGGTAGCTGGGTTGATGTCAGCTTGATTCCGCGGCGTTCCGCCTCGCCGTGAATGATGTGGATCGCGCTCGACGTGACATCGTTGAGGTCGAACTCCTGCCAATCGATCTCGTCTCTCTTCTTGAGCAATCCTCTCATCCGGCTGATAATATCACCTGCGCGCTGATCGTCTTCCTGGATGTCGAGAAGGATCTGCTGGATCAGTTCGTGGTCCGGCTTCTCGCTTCGAAGCAGCATAGACGCTGCCTCGGCATTGTTTCGAATGGCCGAGAGGGGCTGGTTCAGTTCGTGGGCAATCGACGAGGACAATGCTCCAGCTGTCGCTGACTGGTTGAGATGGACGGCTTCGAGCAGGTGCAGACGCGAGCTGCGCTCGGCGTGGCGGCGGCGCCTCCGCTCGAGCAGAAGCACCGAGATGATGCTGGCCTGCGCCAGCACGAGGCCACCCCCCGCCAACAACACGACCCAATGTTCCGCCAAGAGGCTCCTCTCCTTATGCATCTGGATCGTGCCCGGCGGCAGATCCTTTTCGGCGAGCCCCCAGCGCTGGAGTTGCCGGGCATCGGCGACATAGGTCTGTGGCGCTTCGAGATCCGAGACCTGCTTACCGGCAATCGCATCGATGACGAGGTCGCCGACGGTCCGGCCCAGCGCTTCAAATGTGACGGTATTGCCGCCGACGACCCCATGATCGATGTATGTCTGATAGGGGCCGTAGACAGGCGCGCTGGCGGTCGCTGCGATCTGTCCGATCGCATCGCGCGGAATGAAGTTGCGCCCCGCCCGATCCTTAAAGACCGTCAATGCCAGGATGATGCTGTCGGGCGGCACACGGGATGCCCGCTCGACGAACTCGTCGATCGTCAGGTCTTCCAGATAGGTCGTCTCGTAGGATTTCGAGAACTGCTCGAGAGCCGCGCGGGCCGTCGCCAGCCATCCGCGGTCGAAGTCGGATGAACCGCCGAGAATGTAGAGGTGGCGGGCATCGGGTTGCAGGCTGCGGGCCATCTCGGCCGTCTTCAGAATGTCGAATGTCGTGAAGGCTCCGATCACGTCATCCGGCAATTCGATCTTCTCGGCGGTGGCTGTGCCGAAACCGGCGGCGACGATCTTTGCGCCAGGAGCGATCGTGCCGCGGTTCGCGGCTACGAAGCTCGCCGATTCCTTGCCGAGGGCCACGACCACATCCGGGTGGCGCGGCGCGTACTTCTCGCCCAGATATCGTGCCATGCGCGCGACATGGTCGCCTTCCGGAAATCGCGAAAGATCCAGGAACTCTGAAAACAAGTCGATCTTGCCGTTTGTCGCCTCCAGCAGTCGGCTCCGCAGCGCCTCTCCGGCAGCAGTCGTCGCCGCGATCCTCTCATCATAGGGATAAAGAACGAGGACCCGGGGAACCCGGTTGGCAATCGAGGTGTCGGAGGCTGAGGCATGGCGACTGGACAGACTTATGGCGACAACCGCCAACAAAAAGGCAGTGCAGCACAATCGACCTGACCATCCGCCCAAGCCCATCCGCTTTCCCCCCAAAGCCGGGCCGACAATAACAGCTTCTCGCTGCGGCGTCATCTGCGCATTACTACTGTCGATTGCCACCGCATGAAGAGATTCCCTAAAGTACAATATCGGGCGAAGGCAGAATTCGCTAAAGTTCAGCGGGCCGGGGCAGAGATGTGGCCGGCTTCGCAACCCTGCCGGAGGCAGCTCCAGCAGGTTCTTCATTTTCAAAGCAGTCTTAGTTGAATCGACGCCTGCAATCGCAGCCTTTGCCGCGAGCGGCTCCGTCGTTCAAGAACGTCAACGGAGGGATTTGAAATGAACGGCAGAATCCTTATCCGCTGCATCGGAGCACTGGCTTCTTCCACCATTCTCTGGTGTGCGGCCTCGCCCCTGCAAGCGCAGGACTCCCAACGAAAACCCAACATCCTGTTCATCGTTTCGGATGATACCGGCTACGGAGATCTCGGCCCCTATGGCGGGGGTGAAGGTCGTGGGATGCCGACCCCGAACATCGACAAACTGGCTGAAGACGGCATGACCTTCTTCTCCTTCTACGCCCAGCCGAGCTGCACGCCCGGCCGTGCGGCCATGCAGACGGGGCGAATACCCAACCGCAGCGGCATGACGACAGTTGCCTTTCAGGGCCAGGGCGGTGGCTTGCCCGCGGCCGAATGGACGCTAGCATCCGTCCTGAAACGTGGTGGCTATCACACCTACTTCACCGGCAAGTGGCATCTCGGCGAAGCGGATTACGCCATGCCGACTGCGCAAGGCTATGATGAGATGCGGTACACCGGCCTTTACCACTTGAATGCCTATACCTATGCCGATCCCACCTGGTTTCCGGACATGGATCCGAAGCTGCGGGAGATGTTCCAGAAGGTGACCAAGGGGGCTTTGTCCGGCAAGGCAGGAGGACCAGTGACCGAAGAATTCAAGGTCAACGGGCAATATGTCGACACACCCGTGATCGACGGTAAGGAAGGCGTTGTCGGCATTCCGTTCTTCGACAGCTACGTAGAGAAAGCGGCACTGGGCTTTCTTGACGAGGCTGCCAAAGCGCCGGACGAGCCCTTCTTCATCAACGTGAACTTCATGAAGGTCCACCAACCGAACATGCCGGCCCCGGAGTTCGAGCACAAGTCGCTGTCGAAGTCGAAGTATGCGGACTCGATTGTGGAACTCGACACTCGCATTGGCCGAATCATGGACAAATTGCGGGAAACCGGAATGGACCGCAACACGCTGGTTTTCTACACCACCGATAATGGGGCGTGGCAGGACGTCTATCCGGACGCCGGATACACCCCGTTCCGCGGAACCAAAGGCACCCTGCGAGAGGGCGGCAACCGTGTTCCTGCGATTGCGGTCTGGCCGGGAAAGATCAAACCCCGCACCAAAAATCACGACATCGTCGGTGGTCTCGATCTGATGGCGACATTCGCCGCAGTCGGCGCGGTTCCGCTTCCCGACAAGGATCGCGAAGATAAGCCGATCATCTTCGATAGCTACGACATGTCGCCGATCCTGCTCGGAACCGGTAAATCGGAACGTAAGTCATGGTTCTACTTTACCGAAAACGAGCTCTCGCCCGGTGCGATACGCGTCAACAACTACAAGTTCGCGTTCAATATCCGCGGCGATGACGGAGCCGCGACGGGCGGGCTGGCGGTCGACACCAATCTCGGCTGGAAGGGTGAGGAGAAGTATGTCGCCACGGTGCCCCAAGTGTTTGATCTGTGGCAGGACCCGCAGGAACGCTACGACATTTTCATGAACAACTTCACGGAGCGGACCTGGATGGGCGTGGTCATGGGCGAGGAATTGAAGAAGATCATGGCCACCTACGTGGAATACCCACCTCGCAAGCCCCAGAGCCTGACCTACAACGGTCCMATCACGCTATCGGATTACAGTCGTTTTCAATGGATCCGAGAATCGTTGGCAAAGGAAGGCGTGAGCATTCCTATGCCGACCGGCAACTGATTGTTGCACGGCGGCCTGGATCCAACCAGAGCCGCCGTCTTCCAAGCGTGGCTATATGACTTTCGCACCAGCAATTTGGAGGCCATCCAATGTTCGCGTTTCAAGATTTCATCAAATCGGCCCGCGGCGGAACGTTGGCTGTTACTGCGGCTCTACTCTTTGTTGCTTCCGCGTACGCTCAAAGCGATCCGCTGCCCTCATGGAACGACACGGCCTCGAAGGCAGCCATCGTTTCTTTCGTCGATAAGGTAACTGGGCAAGGATCGCCCGAATTCGTTCCGGAACCGGAACGCATCGCCGTTTTCGACAATGATGGAACCCTGTGGGTCGAACATCCGATCTATACGCAGCTCGCATTCGCTCTCGACCGAGTGAAGTTGCTTGCTCCGCAGCATCCAGAATGGAAGGAAACGCAGCCGTTCAAGGCCGTGCTCGAAGGCGACATGACGGCGCTCGCGGCGTCGGGAGAAAAGGGCCTCGTCGAGCTCATCATGACCACGCATGCCGGAATGACCAGCAACGATTTCCAGAAGATCGTGACCGATTGGCTGGCGTCAGCACGTGACCCAAAATTCAAGCGGCCTTACACAGAACTCGTCTATCAGCCGATGGTCGAGCTTCTCGCCTATCTCCGCGCCAACGGTTTCAAGACCTTCATCGTTTCAGGCGGAGGCATCGAGTTCATGCGGCCATGGGCAGAAAAAGTCTATGGCGTCCCGCCCGAGCAGGTTATCGGCTCGTCGATCAAGACCGAATTCAGAATGCAGGACGACACGCCGACCCTCTATCGGCTTCCCGAAGTCAATTTCATCGACGACAAGGCCGGCAAGCCCGTCGGGATCAATCAGCAGATCGGTCGGCGGCCGATTGCCGCCTTCGGCAACTCCGACGGAGATCTCCAAATGCTGCAATGGACGACCATGGCGGGTGCACCTGCCAGGCTCGGCGTGTTGATCCATCACACCGATTCGGACCGTGAATACGCCTACGACCGCGATACCGAATTCGGTCGCCTCGACAAGGCGCTCGATGCGGCCGCCATCGCCGGCTGGACCGTCGTCGATATGAAGGCTGATTGGAAACAAGTGTTCAAGGATTAGGATTGCGCCTCACGCCAGAGGTTTGAACCATGGCGGCCCGACCTTCTCAAACCTCTACAGGAGCGATTGAGTGGCAGCATCTCTTCAGTCAGCAGCAGTGGGACGAATAGCCGTCCTGCTTTTCCTGTTGCTCGCGCCTGCCGGGCGCAGCCTTGCCACCGACGACATTTCGACATCCGGGGCGGACCCGCAGATATCGATCCATGAGGGTTTCGTGGACGAAAGGACGTGCGCATCCTGCCACGCCGATCAGGCCGCGGCTTTTTCAAAGTCTCACCATACGAAGGCCATGGCGTTGGCCGACGACGAAACGGTGCGCGGCGATTTCAACAACACCCGGTTCGACCATGACGGCGTCGTCACGACCTTTACCCGTCGCGATGGCCGTTTCTTCGTCGACACCGAGGGAGCGGACGGCGGCCAAGCCGAGTTCGAAGTCAAATATACCTTCGCCTACGAACCCCTGCAGCAATACCTCGTCGACATCGGAGGCGGACGGCTGCAGGCTCTCGATATCGCGTGGGATACGGCGAAACGGCAATGGTTCTGGCTCGGCAACGGCACCCCGGCCAAACCGGGCTCCACTTATCATTGGACAGGTCCTTTCTACCGCTGGAACCGCACCTGCATCGATTGTCATTCGACCGATCCCCAGGCGAAGTTTCAACCGCAGACGAACGAATACAAGTCGACCTACGTCGCCACCAGCATCGGCTGTCAGTCCTGTCACGGCCCAGGCGCGAAGCACGCTGCTCTGGCGCAATCGGGCAATGTTTCGTCCTCCGTCAAACCGGATATAGGTGTGCCGAAAGTCGATGCGGGCATCTGTTTTGCCTGCCATGCGAGGCGCAGCAGGCTGCTGGACGGCTATCAGCCGGGTAAGCCCTTTCTCGACTATTTCTCCCCTGCCCTGCTTCGGCAAGATCTTTATTTCCCGGACGGGCAGATACTCGACGAGGTCTTCGAATATGGCTCGTTTCAGCAAAGCAAGATGGCAAGGGCGGGCGTGACCTGTCTCGATTGTCATCGGCCGCACGATGCCGGCCTGAAGGCCGAGGGCAACGCGTTGTGCACGCAATGTCACGCTGAGACGAAGCCGGAGCGCTTCGTCAACCAGGATCCGAGTGGGCTGTTCGACACTCCCGCGCATACCCACCATCAGGCCGGTTCGACCGGGGCGCAATGCGCCAACTGCCACATGCCGGAACGCACCTATATGAAGGTCGATCCGCGCCGCGACCACTCCTTCGTCATTCCTCGGCCCGATCTGTCGGCAACCCTTGGAACGCCGAATGAGTGCACGACCTGTCATGTCGGCAGAACCGATGATTGGGCAGCCGAAACAATGGACGGATGGTATGGAACGCAATGGCGCAAACGCCCGTCGATCGCTCATGCCTTCGCCGGAGCTGCGAACGGCGATCAGGCCGCAGTGGAGGCTCTGCGCGCCCTTGTCAGTGACCAGAGCCAAGCAGGAATTGTCAGGGGCAGCGCCATCGCCGCACTGAGTGGGATTAGCGGTGTGGATGTCGCCACCGACATTCGAACGGCCGCAACCGATGCAGATCCGCTCATCAGGCTCGGCGCTGCGGAAGCCGCAGGCAATATTGCGCCGGAGCAGAGGCTGGAGGCGATCGGCCCCCTGCTCGGCGATGCGACGCGCGCGGTGCGCGTTGCTGCCGCCAACGCACTCGCCAGCACCCCTCCCGAGCTCTTCGGCAATCAGCGCGGCAATTTCGAAGCCGCCGTCGCGGACCTGCGCGCCTATGTCGAAACGAATGCCGACGTCGCGGAAACACAAAGCAATTATGGCGTCTTCCTGTTTGCCCGACAGCGTACGGGCGAGGCCGAAGCCGCCTTCCGGCGAGCGATTTCGCTCGACCCGACATTGGAGGCAATGCGCATCAATCTGGCCGAGTTCTACCGCGCCTCCGGCCAGACCGACAAGTCGGAGCAGACCTATGCCGAAGCAATCGCCATGGCGCCCGACCAAGCGGATCTGCGTTACGGACATGCGCTGTCTCTGGTGCGCAAGCAGGCATTAGCCGAGGCTATCACGGAACTCCAAGAAGCGGTGCGGCTGGATCCGCAAAACTCCCGCTACAAGTCGACCTTTGCCGTCGCTCTCGATTCGGCTGGCCGGACGGGAGAGGCCCTGGACAGGCTTGGTGGCTGGGTCACGGGCGAAGACGCCGATATGATCGGCCTGGCGCTCCAATACAGTCTCAAGCTTCGACGCTTGCCGGAGGCGCTGAGATACGCCGAGGATCTGGCGCGACTGAGGCCACAGGACCAGCAGATTTCAGGCCTCATTGGGCAGTTGAAGCAGGCGATCAACGAAAAATAGGTATTTGAGCTTGTCGAAATCTACTTCTCGCTGCACAGTACCGACTCGGGACAGCAGTGCCGAGGCGAAACGAGATCGGGGGATTCTCATGAAAGCCATATACTTGCGTGCCATTCTGTTGGTGGCGGGCATTTGCGCGGCGTCGGCCGGCAACGCCGCCGATATCACGCCGCTCACGCCGGAAGCAAAAACAGTCGAGAGCCAGAGCGGCTGGCAATTCACCTTCGCGCCATATTTCTGGGCTGCCGGCATATCCGGCGATATTGCGCAGTTTGGGCTGCCGGAAGTTCATATCGACGCGGATTTCGGCGATATCCTCAATAACCTCGACTTCGCTTTCATGGCGGCAGGCGAAGCAAGATACGATCGCTTCAGCATCGTGGGTGACGTGATCTATACCAAGCTGGGTGCCGACGCCGACACACCTGCCGGTATCCTTGCCGAGAGCGTCGATGTGACGTCGAAGACCTTCGCGGGATTTCTTGGAGTCGGTTACGCCGTGCTCGAAGATCAAAATGGCCACCTCGACGTGGTCGGTGGCATGAGGGTCTGGTCGGCCAAAACCGAGATCTCGTTCAATGGCGGCATTCTGGCCGGAGTGGATGTCGAAGACAGCGCCACATGGGTCGATGCCGTCGCCGGCGTCCGAGGAAACTACTTCTTCACGCCGGAAATCTATGTCACGGGGTGGGGCCTGCTGGGCGCCGGCGGCGCCGATATCGACTGGGATGTGGCGCTGGGCCTCGGCTACAAGTTCAACGACACCATCTCAGCGGTCGCCGGATATCGTGCACTCGGCGTCAACTACGATAATGACGGGTTCGTCTTCGACGTCGTCCAGCAGGGGCCGATTATCGGAGTCGCCATCCGGTTCTAACGGGCGGACCGGCGAACTTCGTACTGTTGGCAATTATCCTTCCAGTATGCTCGCCTTTTGAACACCTGGTGTCCTCGAGGAGCCGGAACAACGACCTCCCCAGGAAGCAGAGAGCCGCCGTGACAGCGGCTCGCAGTTCGGTATCCAACAGGATCGATCCCGGGGATATCGTTTCATTTCGGAGGAAGCCTGCCTTGCGGGCTGGGTTCAATCGGATCATGGAGGCATTGATGAAGAAAGTCGCTTCTTGGGTAGTACTGGTTGTCGCGCCGCTCGGTGTCTGGACAGGGACGGCAGCCGCCCAGTCGAGTGAAGACTTGGCGAAGAAGCTTTCCAATCCAATAGCCTCGCTCATCAGCGTGCCGTTCCAGTTCAACTACGATCACGGCTATGGTCCAGACGACGGCGACAAGGCGACGCTGAACATTCAGCCGGTCGTTCCCTTCAAGATAAACGAGGACTGGAACGTCATCTCGCGTACCATCCTGCCCGTCACATGGCAGAACGACATTGCCGGACCGTCGGGAACGCAGTTCGGTTTGGGCGACATCACGCAAAGCTTCTTCTTCTCGCCGTCCAAGCCGACCGAGAGCGGCATCGTCTGGGGCGTTGGCCCTGTTTTCCTGCTGCCGACGGCGACGGACGAGCTCCTCGGAAGCGGCAAGTGGGGTGCGGGTCCGACAGCGGTCGTCCTTAAGCAGGACGGCCCCTGGACTTACGGCTTTCTCGGGAACCACATCTGGTCGTTCGCTGGTCAAAGCGACCGGGAGGATGTGAGTTCGACGTTCCTCCAGCCGTTCCTCTCCTACACGACCAAGGACGCCTGGACGTTCTCGCTGAATACGGAGTCGACATATAACTGGGAAACGAACGACTGGTCGGTGCCGATCAACTTCGCAGTCGCAAAGCTGATCACCATCGACAAGCAGCCAATCAGCCTGACGGCGGGCTTACGATATTGGGCGGCGGCTCCAGACAATGGCCCGGAAGGACTGGGCTTCCGCGTCGCGGTCACGTTCCTCTTCCCGAAGTGAATCCGCAGTCGGCGACGCGCGCGGCGGCTGTAGTAGCAAAAGCTCAACCTTCTTTTGCTATCGCTAGAGCCGATTGCGTTGGAGATGATGTTGGCGATGAAAATTCCGACAGTGATGCTTCTGATGGCAGCGGTCCTGCAGCCGGCCTCCGCCTTCGGCGAGACCGAATGGATGGGCGGCGCGAGACAATGGTCGGTCGGCTTTGCGAGCGAGAGCCCGCATCCCTATTGCCGCCTGCTGTGGGACAGCGAGATCGGCAAGACCATGGAATTCCGCCAGAGCGCGACCGAGACGTTCTGGCTGGTTTCAAAGAACACGTGGGACATTCCGGCCAAAACCAAGACCGAGGTGACGCTGACCAACCGTACGACGACGAAAGTGGTCGCCGCCGAATTCTTCGACAAGAACACGCTTCGCCTCTGGGGTCCGGCCAGCAAGGGCAGCGGCGGACTGAAGAAGATCATCAAGAATTCCTTTGCCGGAATGCCTGACGTGCAGCTAACCTTTGCCGGTGACGAAGGCGACTGGACGCTGCCGCTCTCGCGCGTGGATCAGCTCTACCCGACTTATCTCCAGTGCCTCAAACGTCTCGAGGCCGGCGAAAAGCCAAAGCAGAATTCCGAAACCAGCAAGCCGTTCTGACAGCCGTCTCCAACTCAACCAATCGGCGGCGGCGCAGTATCACGGATCAGGCTGCGCACGGCTTCGATATCGCCGTTGAGCGGCCGTTCGTCGCCATAATGGGAAACATGTTCCCGCACTGCCTTATAGACCAGGTCCGTGCCTGCCGCCCGCGGCGCCGTCGCCACCAGGAAATCATGCGCCTGGGCAGCAGCCATCAGCTCGATCGCCAGAATATATTCGGCGTTGTCGATGACGGCGAGCAGCTTGCCTGCGGCAGCCGTCGGGTGTGCGAGGAAATCTTCCTGCAGGCCCGAGGTCAGCCCGCCGTCCATGGCCGCGGGTGCGGCAAGGCGGCGGTTCTCGTTGCTGAGCGCGGCAGCAGTATATTGGGCAATCATGAAGCCGGAATGGCTGCCGGCATCGCTCGCCAAAAAGGGCGGCAGGCCGCTCACCAGCGGATTGACGAGCCGGTCCATGCGCCGCTCGCTGATCGCGCCGATCTGTGCGAGCGCAATCGCCAGGCTATCGGCCGCCTGCCCGAGCGCCGGGGCAACCGCATGCGCCTCGGAAGAGACGATCGGATGTTCCGGCGTGCCTGAGACAGCCGGATTGTCCGTCACCGAAGCAAGTTCCTGATCGGCGATGCGGGCGGAATTGTCGAAGACGTCGCGGGCGGCACCATGGGCGTGCGGCACCGAACGAAGGCTGAGCGCATCCTGCGTGCGCCGGCCGAAGGCGGCGGCGACAAGGCCGCTGCCTTGAAGCCGCGCGCGCAGGCTCGCACCCACTTTCTCGATCCCCGCCGATGGGCGCAGCGCCAGCACCGCCTCATCGAAGGCGGCAATCTGGCAGCCCGCCGCTTCCAGCGTCAGTGCTGCGATCGCATCGGCCCAGTCGAGCAGCCGCTCGGCGCGCAAAAGCGCTACAGCGGTCAGGCCGGTGGCGCAGGCCGTGCCGTTGACAAGGCTCAAGCCCTCCTTGGCGCCAAGCACCAGCGGCTCGAGGCCGATTGCAGCAAGCGCCTCGCGACCGCTCATACGACGGCCGTCGAGGTGAGCGCTGCCTTCGCCGATCAGAACAAGCGCGATATGGGCGTTGTGGACGAGGTAGCCGGCAGAGCCCTTGGATGGCACGTCGGGAATGCAATCATGTTCCAGCATGGCCGCAAGCTGCTGGACGATCTCGCGCCGCACGCCGGAATGACCATGGGCGAAATTGGCAATCTGTGCGGCGATGATGGCGCGCACCTCACGGGCGGCCAGCAATGGCCCGACGCCGCAGGCATGGCTGAGCACGATGCTGCGCGACAACAGGCTCTGCGAGGCACGATCGACCACCGTATCGGCCAGTGCCCCGACGCCGGTGTTGACGCCATAGGCGCGCACGCCTGTCTCGACGATGCGCGCAACGATGCGGCTTGCCTGCTCGACGCGCGCTGAGGCGGCCGGCGACAGCACAAGCGCTTCCCCTGCCCCGACGCGCGCGACATCGCGCCAGGTCAGCACGGACTCGATGGTGATTGTCATTGACCGCTTCCGAAATGGCCGATGAACTGGCGAAACGCGGGTGTCGCGCCGCCGGTAAACATTTCGTCGGGCTTGCCGCTGCTTTCGATCAGCCCTTCGCGCATGAAGACGACGCGGTTCGAGACGTTGCGGGCAAAGCTCATCTCATGGGTGACGACGAGCATGGTCATGCCCTCCTCGGCCAGCGCGCGCATGACGCGCAGCACTTCGCCGACAAGCTCCGGATCAAGCGCCGAGGTCGGTTCGTCGAAGAGCATCACCTTCGGCTTCATCGCCAGCGCACGGGCGATTGCGGCACGCTGCTGCTGGCCACCGGAGAGATGGGCGGGATAAGCATGGCGCTTATCGGCGATGCCGACCTTTTCGAGCAGCGCTTCGGCCTCGGCGATGCAGTCGGCGCGCGGTCGCTTGAGTACGTGGATCGGCCCTTCGATGACGTTCTGCAGGATCGTCATATGTGACCAGAGATTGAAGGACTGGAACACCATGCCGAGTTCGGAGCGGATGTGGTCCACCTGTTTCTGGCTGGCCGGCTTGCTCGTGCCGCCCTTGTGCACCATGCGGATCTGTTCGCCGTCGACAAAGATCTCGCCGTCGCTTGCGGTTTCGAGCAGGTTGATACAGCGCAGAAAGGTCGACTTGCCGGAGCCGGAGGCACCGAGCAGCGAKATCACATCGCCGTCTTCCGCATCGAGGGAAATGCCGCGCAATACTTCGTGCGTGCCGAAGCTCTTGCGGATATTGCGGACCGATAGTCGGGTTACGCCTGGCATGGGTGCTCCAATCGGGTCAAAGATCGACTATGCCTTCAGCGCCTGCGGAATGGCGCGGCGATGTCGGGACAGCGAATATTCGAGCAGAGCCATGCCCTGCAGGATGATGAAGTTGAGGACGAGATAGATGATCGCCGCACAGAGAAAGACTTCCATCGTGCGGTAGGTCTGCGAGATCAGCCGCTGGGCGACGCCGGTGACCTCCCAGACGGTGACGAGGCTTGCGAGCGCCGTCGACTTCATCATCAGCACGATCTCGGTGGAATAGGCCGGCAGCGCGTGGCGAAAGGCGATCGGCGCCAGGATACGGCGCACCAGCAGGAAGCCGGACATGCCGATCGAGCGCGCCGCTTCGATCTCCTTCGGCGAGACGGCGCGAATGCCGCCACGGAAGATCTCCGCCGTGTAGCCGGCGGTGCAGAGCGCCAGCGACAGCACGGCGCAGACCATCGGCTCACGCAGGAACGGCCAGAGGAAGGAATAGCGGATGACGCCGAACTGGCCGAGGCCGTAGAATACCAGGAACATCTGGATCAGAAGCGGCGAGCCGCGGAAGACGAAGATATAGCCTTTGGCGAAGCTCGAAAGCACCTTGTTGCCGCTGGTCCGCATCCAGACGATGACAAGCGCCAGCAGGCCGCCGGAGACGATCGACAGGGAAAACAGGATGAGCGTCGTCGGTACGGCCTTGAGCAGGGTGACCATGGTCGAGGCGATGAAGGTGAAATCCATTGTCGCCTCCTTACGCCTGGCCCATGGCGGATGCCGGCATGCTGCGATTGGCGCGGCGCTCCGCCCCGTTGAAGATGCGGTCCGACAGGCTGGTCAGGAGCAGATAGAGGCAGCCGCCGGCGATGAAGAACAGGAAATATTGCCGGGTCGAGCCCGCCGCCACCTGGCTGGTGCGCATCAGCTCGGCAAGACCGGTGACGGAGATCAGCGCCGAATCCTTGAGGCTGAGCTGCCAGACGTTACCGAGGCCGGGAATGGCGAGGCGAAACACCTGCGGCATGATGATGCGGCGAAGGCGCATGCCGCGATGCATGCCGATCGCCGAGGCGGCCTCGAGCTCGCCCTTGGAGATAGCGAGAAAAGAGCCGCGGAACACCTCCGCCTGGTAGGCGCCGGAGATGATGCCGACGGCAAGCGCGCCGGCGACAAAGGAGGGCAAGCCGAGGAAACCTTCGTAACCCATGGCCTGGCCGATCGAGGTGACGGCCGACGAGCCGCCGAAATAGATGAGATAGATGATCAGCAGTTCGGGCACGCCGCGAAACACGGTCGTGTAGACGTTGCCGAGCGTGACAAGGACAAGATTGCCGGAGAGTTTCGCGGCCGCAACGATCGCGCCCAGCACCGCGCCGATCGCCAGCGCCGTCGCCGTGACAGCCAGCGTCATCAAGGCGGCGGCAATGAGCAGCGCACCCCATCCCGTCGAGCCGAAGCCGAGAAGTTCCAAGCTTGCCATATCGTCCGTTCCCCGTCCGTGGCAGTGTTTTGCGGATTGACAATAGCATGCGGTCTCCGGCGATAAAGCCGGAGACCGGTGTTTGCGGCCGAAAGGCCGAAACGCTTATTGCGGGCTGACGTCGACCTTGAACCACTTCATCGAGAGGTTCTTGACGGTGCCGTCGGCGAGCGCGGACTTGATCGCTTCGCTGAACTTGTCGCGCAGGTCCGTATCGGCCTTGCGGACACCCAGGCCTTCGCCCTCGCCCCAGATCGGACCGATGATCTCGGGGCCGGTGAAGTCGAGCGCGCCGTTGGCGGAGGCGAAGGCATTGGCGAAATAGACGGCGTCGTCGAAGCCGAGGTCGATGCGGCCGTTCTGCAGGTCGAGGTCGCGGTCGGCACCGGTCTTGTATTCGCGGATCTCGGCAATATCGCCGAAATTGTCATAGACGAACTTGGCATAGACGGTCGCCGCCTGGATGCCGATCGTCTTGCCCTTGAAGGCCGCCTTCAGCGCGTCGATTTCCTTCACGCCGGTCTGGCCGGGCGTCATCTTGATCGTGGCGCCGGTGCCGGCGGCCTTTGCCAGCGGGCTGTCCTTGGCGGTGGCGAAGGCTGCAGGGGTGGCGGCATAGGGAATGGTGAAGTCGATGACCTGCTTGCGCTCTTCGGTGATCGACAGCGCATCCATGATGACGTCGAACTTGCCGGCGTTGAGCGCCGGGATCATGCCGTCCCAATCGGAGGCGACCAGCGTGCATTCGATCTTGGCGCGCTCGCACAGCACCTTGGCGAGTTCCGGTTCGAAGCCGCCGAGCGTGCCGTCGGCATTGGTGAGGTTCCAGGGCGCATAGGCGCCTTCGAGTGTAATGGTCGCCTTCGTCCAGTCTTTGGAAAAGGCAGGCGCGGCGAAGGCGGAAAAAGCCGCCACGCCACAAAGCAGGATTGCGCTGAATTTCATTTGTGAATTCTCCTCTGGAGTTGAACAGACCTTGCGGCACCAGGGCCGATCTTCGCCGGCTTGCCCTTTCCTGTCCTATTTCTGCTTAGGACCGATTGGGAGGTTGTATATGGTACCATATGAGATATTTTGTGATATGCAAGAGGAAAGTCGAATTATGTAGCGAATTCCATTCGTGCAAAAGGAATAGGCAATGAAGCGTCCCGGCGAGATGAAGCGCGAACTGGCGCAGAATGATAGCACCCCGCTCTATGCCGGCGTCAAGCAGGTGATCCTCGACCGCATCCAGAGCGGCGAGTGGCCGCCGAAATACCGGGTACCCTCCGAAAACGAGCTGGTCGTCGAGTTGGGCGTCAGCAAGATGACCGCCAACCGGGCGCTGCGCGAACTTGCCAACGAGGGCGAACTTGTCCGCATCCAGGGCGTCGGCTCCTTCGTTGCCGAGCGCAAGGGCTATTCGGCGCTGTTCGAGGTCCGCAACATCGCCGAGGAAATCGCCGAACGCGGCCATGTCCACGAGGCCTCCGTCGTCGTTCTCGCCCGGGAAACCGCCTCTCCCGAGGTTGCTGATGCGCTCGAACTGCCAATCGGCGCTGCGGTTTTCCACTCGCTGATCGTCCACAGCGAAAACGGTGTTCCCGTGCAGATCGAGGACCGCTTCGTCCATCCGGAGGCCGCCCCCGAATATCTCGACCAGGATTTTTCGACGCTGACGCCGAACGCTTATCTGACGGCCGCAGCCCCGCTCAGCGGCTCCGAGCACGTTGTCGAGGCGGCGATGCCGCAGGCCTGGGAATGCAAGCTGCTGACCATCATGAAGACCGAACCGTGCCTGACGATCCGCCGGCGCACATGGTCGGCAAAACAGGTGGTCTCGACCGCCCGTCTCGTCTATCCCGGCCACCGCTACCGGCTGGAAGCGCGCAGCGGCAAGATGTTCGACGAATGAAAACACCTGCGATGTTGTATATGGTACTGTGCAGGCTGCGCCATCGCCGTGAGTGAAGCTATGATAAGCAGCGGCCTTGTCCTTGTTCTTCATTAAGCGGGACTTCGTAGATCTGATCGGAATTATCAAACCTTGAGCCGATTGCGGACGGTAGGGGTTGGGAAATTAATCCAGCTCGTAGACCGTAGCGTTATCCTGCACTTCCCGCAGCCCCTTGCATGAGGCGTACCGCAACTTACGGTCGCCCGTCCACGCCCTGTACTCGATCTCGGCGACCAGCTTTGGTTGCAGGCAGATGACGCTCTTGAGATGGAGCATCAGCATGCCAAGCCTAGCGGAGATGACAGGGTCACTGCATATGCACAATTTCTATATCGGGAAGTTGAAAGCTAAGCAGGCGCAACTTTTCGGCAGCGACCCTTAATTGGCGATGCTGCTCGACAATGTTGCTGAGGTTCTAAGCGGCCATGGGCTCACCTTGACCGATGAAATAGCCGACCTGGAATGCGAAGCGTAGTCACACTGAAATATTTTCATTGGAAATCAAGGGCGGTTGCCACACCCTGCCACACCTCAGATGAATGCTAAGCTCACCAAGATGCCGGTTCCGAAGACAGCGTCGCGGATGCGCTTCATCTCGGAAATTCAAACACCTGCTGAACAACCGCGCACTTGGTAACCAATGTCACAAAAGTCCAGAAATAGTGCTTGCGCAGGTTTCTCGCATGGGCTGTAGCTAATTACTTGGGGTGGGGGAGATTCATGAACATAATAAATAGCGCAGGCATGTCCTCTGCGGCYGCCATAGCGTCACCTGACGAAGAAGTTATTCAACTTCTATATATGACAGCGAAGGAAGAGGATTTCTGCTGTCTCATGACTGACGGGGAATGGGAAGATTACGACAAGACCATTGTAAATCGCGCCTGCGATCTTGGCCTCGTCACCATTCGTAGTCCCGGTGGCGGGTGGAGTTACGTGACCGGTTGGCGGCTTACAAAGCTCGGCAAAAAAACAATCGGCATCCCAGTAAAGCTCAGCATCATACCCCGCCTTCTGGCATTCTTTGCCCGCTGAACGCTCGTCGATCTAATCAACCGCCGCATTGTCATGCACCTCGCGCAGTCCCTTGTAGGACGCGTGACGGAGCTTGCGGTCACCGCGGCGCCAACATCGTGTTCGGCCATGTCTCGCGGTGACCCCGGAGCCGTGATGGCATCTTTAGCTGGAGAGACTCGCAGATTTGCGAATCGACCGACCTTCGCCGACGTACTGTCTTCTGCCCACAAAGAAGGCAGCTATGAGATCATGTCATTTCGCCGTGCAGACCGAAAGTGCGCTTTGGGCCGTCACCTTCTTCAGTGAGTATGGTTTCGACGCAGCCGAACGATCGGCTATCATCGAATATGCACGCAAGATGTATCACAATGAACGTGAAATCAGCGACGCGGCCATATCGAACGTATTAGCGCTAAGCGATGGCGATCGGATCATTTGCGTAAGGTTTACGGCGAAAAATCGACTCACAGAACGTGTGGGCGGACGACACGAACCTCCCACGATGACCAAAGATACGGGTTTGCCCTTGGTGGCTATACGGATCAGGATCACTACTGCAATCCCAAATGGCTATTCTATTCTCCGTTCGCCGAATTGGAACACCTTCTAGATCTCAGCTAACGGATTTGAGCAGCGACCCGCCGGCCGCTGGTTGATATTTGCGGGCCGACTGGCAAGAGATCGGTGAAGTGATTGGCAAGGAGCTGCTTCGGGAGGGTTTCGCGCGCACCTGGAGCCCGAAGAAGCGGAATGACTGGTGCGTTTAACTGGTGAGCCACCCCCGCGCTCGTGGAACGGGCGGACGCCAGCAGGTTTGAATGTCGAGATAAGCATTTTGGATAGATGTTCGCCGTGCTCTAACGCGGTTACAATCTTCGCTTACGGAGAAGGAAGTGAACGATGAAAGCGATCACGGTTTCTGGCCTCATTATGCTAGCCTTCGCATCTGGTGCATATGCCGCAACCATGACGGCGGAGCAGTTGAAAAGCGAGTTGGTAGGCCACCCAATTCACTGGAAGTCCAAGACGCAATCGGGCGTCACAACTTATAAACCAGACGGAACGATTGAAGCGACTGTCGACGAGGACAAGGCCACCTACAAGGGGACATGGAGCATCAAAGAAAATAAGATGTGCGAGAAGTTCGGTAAGGAAAAATGTGCAACGATCAATTCGCTTGGAGGTAAGAAATACTCCAAGGGGGCCGGAACGTTTACGGTGGAATAGTGCCTGTTTCGGTTTTCGTCACCAGGCGGCTTACGTGCCGCCTGGCTTCTCGCGTAACGGGAAAAAGCGCCTGAGCTCAGCCGGCAGCCTTGATGCTCGTGTTGCAGAGCCTCCAATAGCCACCGCCCTTCTGGATCCCGAAGCGGCGCAACGACTGGTGTGATTGAGCATATTACCCCTTCATCTGACGTTCAGGTTGGATCGCCGAAACTAGTCTAACAGCCTCGGCCACAGATCTATGGACGACCAAGATGTTTCCAGCGCTGACCTCCCTTTCCGACCATGATATTGAAGTTGTGGTCGATGCCCTGACGGAATGGTGTTCTCAGCATCATTGCGACATTCAGAGCTGTCGCGGGCAATCTGCCCTCGCTGCGGCTGTCGATGCGGTCCAGAGCTCACCGAACCGTGACACCTTGCTGCATCAGCTTTCGGAGAAATTGACGGACAGTAATTGAATAGCGCGTTTCGGATATGTCAGTGCGACCGCCCGGCGCACAGGAGAGTTGGTTGCGTGGGGTTAGGCAATATCGCCGAGCGGCCAGTTGAATAATACTCGAGACCATTTTCGACTTGAAGTCACTTTGTACATCAGAGCGTAATCGTGCGATTATTGCCTAGTTTTGTAGCAAGTATCTGTGGAAACATCGTCTCGAAAAGTAATATTTTATTGCAAATGTCTGATTTATCATCAAAGTGAATTTGCAACGCGGCTAAGTCACTAGCCGTAAAAAACACCCCCCTTCCTGATCCCGCTCCAGCGGGGTTTTTCTTCTCTAGACTTGCGCGAACGCTATTAAGCGAACATTGCACAAGTACAGATTAGTGCTTCGCATTGGTGCGGAAGCGCACAGGAACCTTTTGGACGAACCGTTGTTTGGCCTAGCCCACCCCATACGGGCTTGTAGAAAATACCCCTTTTATTGACCCGCTTTGTTATGCGGGTTTTTCTCGCCCTCTTCGGAACTTTTCTCGTCCCAATGGGTTTCGAGCGCGGATGTGATAAGCTTTTGCGTGTCGTCATCCCCTTTCCAGTAACTCTAAGCCCCGCAAACGCGGGGCTTCTTTTGTGCCGAAGTGTACCGCATGCGGCGGGCGAAGAAGCGTTGGACGGCCTTGAGGAAATCGTTAGCGGGAACACGGTTGCGTGGCTGTCGACATCACGAGGTAATCAACGGCGACCCGCCGAACCAAGCGTCACTAGTGACCTGATCGAGTATGAACGTCGCAACATCTACCCGCGAGATCGAACCACCATGGAAGGAATTTAGGTCTGTGAGCGTCCGAATCGCGTTGCCCCCGGGCTTGCTGTTGAGGATCGAAGGACGGACGATGGTCCAATCGAGATCGCTGCGCTTGATGACGTCCTCCTGGCGGTTCTTGTCGGCGTAGACTTTGCGCAGAAGCAGTGGGAAAATTAGCTTGTCGAAAAGGAAGCCGCCGTGTCCAGCGCTATTGCCCGCGCCCATCCCGGTGATAGCGATCAGGCGCGAGACCTGCTCCGCCTTCATTGCGTTCGCAAGCGCCCGAGTGGCGGTMGAAAGTAGGGTGACCTCACGAAACGGACTTGCGGGAGTGCCGAGCGCAGTGATCACGGCATCGCGGCCCTTGATCGCCTGACGCAAGGCTTTCTCATCACGGGCATCGCCTACGACAAGCTTTGCTCCTTTGAGATCGGCTTTTTCCGGCGAGCGCACCAGTACGGTGACATCATAACCGCGGTTTACAGCCTGGCTGACGATGTGGCGGCCGGTCGGCCCAGTCGCACCGAGGACCAGAATCTTCGGTGCAGCGGCGCGATGTGTTTCAGTAACAGACGTGGTCATTGTTACGGTCCTCTTGACAGGCAGGGCGCCTGTTCAGGAGGCCGCCCTGTTGGGTTTGTTTTGGGGATAGTCAGAGCCCGCCCTCGGAGTGGCTCACGGCTCGCTTCAGCGTCGACAGCAGKGCCGCTTTGTAGCCCTCGTCGCTCTCGAGCTGCGTCTACTCCGCCTGCTCTTCCAGTGCAGACAGCAGCGGCCCCGGGGTTGAGAGGTGGCGGCCTACATCGCCTGTGGCGCCGGCAATGAGAATAGTCATGGGATGTCTCCGGGTTTGTTAGCCTGACCTCGAATATGACTGGTTCATTGTTGATCCAATAGAGCAACAATTTGGACAGTCCGTCTCACACACGAAACAGTCATCAGCTGCTAGAGAGGACCGATCCGCGGCCGTCGCCTCTTCCCGTCCACCTGAACGATAAATCACCTTCACAATATGCTTTGAACGGTCGCCCGTGATCGCGCTCTGCTCGACCATTCGCCTCAATACGACCACCGCAGTCAGCTGGTCTTCGGCCAATCATTATTCAGCCAGCCCAGCCAGAGCTTGAGGTGCAAGCCACCCGACAGCGGCCGATCGCGCTTCCAGCAGAAGAAACGCATGACCTTGGCCCCCTCCACGACGCACCACTAATTTTTAGGGGTCTTGCTGATCACATGGCGGAGGTGATGCTGCCGGCCGCCATCATGCCCAGCAGTTCCGACCGCCAGCCATGGGCGGGGTTTCGACCGATCCACCAGGTTCGTCACCGGGCACCAGCCGGTTGGATCGGGCTCGTTATTGCGACGCCGGCGTGAAACGCGCCACCAATGCATGCCGATCTCCTGGATAGGTGAAGCGCACATGCGTCACCGGGCCGGCACCGCTCCAGGTGCGGCGTTCGACCACGAGGCAGGCAGTATTGCGCGCAATGTCGAGGATGGCGGCCACTTCGGCATTGGCCGAGACGGCATGGATCCGGTGTTCGGCCGTGCTCCACGGCACCTGGTTGAGCAGCCATGGTCCCGGCGCCGTCGTCAGGAAATCGGCATTGGCGGCCTCCGGTACCGTCGCAAGGCTGATCAGCCGCTCCTCCAGGCAAAAGGGCCGCATCCCGGCATTGTGGATGCAGACGACCTCGACGACCGAGGACGCCACCGGCAGCTCCAGCCTTCGGCTGTCTTCTGCCTTGGCCTTGCGGCTCGTCTTCTTCGATACCGCATAGGAATAKGGCAGGTTCAGCGACTGCACCTCGGCCTTGATATCGTGGATTTCGAGAACAGCCGATTGCGCCTGCGGCTGGGTGACGAAGCTGCCGGACTTCTTGCGGCGCTCGATCAGGCCGGCCTTGGCGAGCTGGGTCAGCACCTTGTTCACCGTCATGCGCGAGCAGTCATACTGCGTGGCGAGATCGACCTCGAAGGGAATGCGGTGCCCCGGCGGCCAATCGCCCGAGACGATACGGCCCTCGATGTCGCTGAGGATGCGCTGATGCAAGGTGGGATCCCTGCTTTGGTTCATCGCCACGTTCCGATTGGTCTCCCGCTATCTCTTTGTTTTTACTAAAATCCGGACGAAAAACCACTACGCATTTTTGCTGGAACTGCTCTAATTCGAATGCCTGTACAGGAAAAGCCCTCTTTCAGGCGGCCAGCAATTCGCCCATGACAGCCAGAAAACGCCGATCGATGGCATCGCGCCTGAGATGGCGTCCGCCCTCCACTTGCTTGTGGCCATGCGCCCAGACGCAATCGACGGCAACGCCGCCGGCAAACACCCAATGGTCGAGGATCTGGTCGCCTGTGAGATAGGGAACAGCTTTGGTGTCGAGTGAGACGATATCGGCGGAATGGCCCTCAACGAGGCCTGCCGGCGCCTTCAGCGCGGCGCCGCCGCCGGCAAGTGCATGTGTGAACAGCGAAAGCGCCGTCGAACCGCCGGGTGCGGCGACGACGTTGCGGGCGCGAAGTGCCAGGCGCTGCGAATATTCGAGCTGGCGCAGTTCCTCCGGCACGGAGATCAGCACGTTGGAATCCGAGCCGATGCCATAACGGCCACCCTCTTCGAGAAAAAGCGGCGCGGCAAAGGCGCCGTCGCCGAGATTGGCTTCGGTGATCGGGCAGAGGCCGGCGATCGCGCCGCTTTTCGCCATCCGCCGCGTTTCGTCCTCGGTCACGTGCGTCGCGTGGATCAGGCACCAGCGCTCATCCACAGGCGCGTGATCGAGCAGCCATTCCACAGGCCGCGCGCCGGACCAGGCGATGCAGTCCTCGACTTCCTTCACCTGCTCGGCGACATGGATATGGATGGGACCATCGCCCGCCATCGGCACGAGCCTTGCAAGCTCGTCCGGGGTGGCGGCGCGCAAGCTGTGAGGCGCCACCCCGAGCTCGGCGCCGTCGAGCCGGCCGGTGACTGCCCGGCATCCCTCCATCAGCCTTCCGAAGCTTTCGAGCGAATTGATGAAACGCCGCTGACCATCGATGGGGGCAGCTCCGCCGAAGCCGGAATGGGCATAAAAGACCGGCAGCAGCGTCAGGCCAATCCCGGTCTCTTGGCTTGCCGCGCCGATGCGTTCGGCAAGCTCGGCGATATTGGCGTAAGCGCTGCCATCTCTGTCGTGGTGGAGATAGTGGAACTCGCCGACGCGGGAAAAACCGGCCTCCAGCATTTCCGCATAAAGCTTGGCCGCGACCGCCTCGACATGATCAGGCGTCATTGCCAGGGCAAATTTGTACATGACCGTGCGCCAGCTCCAGAAGCTGTCATTGGCCGGGCCGCGCACTTCGGCAAGGCCGGCCATCGCCCGCTGGAAGGCATGGCTGTGCAGGTTCGCCATGGCGGGAACGAGGAGAGCATGGCGTTCGTCGCCAGGCTCGGGAGACGTGCCGATTTCGACCCGCGTAATGCGCCCGGCTTTGAGCGTCAGCCGCACATCCTTCTGCCAGCCTTGCGGCGTCAGCGCCGTGCCTGCGTGAAGTGTGGTCATGGCCTTCCCTCTCCTTTTGCCGCGTCGCCGATCTTTCTTTTCCAGAAAAGCGCGCAAAATTTCTCTTGTCACCCATCGATTATGTATATACATGTTATTGACATAAGGAAAGGCGCAAAGCTGATGACCGGGAACAATTTTTCAGAGGAAGCCTCCTCCGCCGAGGCCCACCCAGTGCTTTGGCGCAATGCGCGGCTGGCCACGCTGGCGCCTGGTAAAGAAGGGCTCGGCATCATCGAAAAGGGCGCCGTGCTGGTCGAAAACGGCCGCATCGCCTTTGCCGGCGCCGAAAGCGACCTGCCGGCATCGGCCATCGAACACTCCGAAATCGTCGATCTCGAAGGCCGCTGGGTTACGCCCGGCCTCGTCGACTGCCACACCCATATCGTCCACGGCGGCAATCGCGCCCGCGAGTTCGAAATGCGCCTTGCGGGCGCCACCTATGAGGAGGTCGCCCGTGCCGGTGGCGGCATCGTCTCCTCGGTGAAGGCGACCAATGCGCTGTCGGTCGAGGAACTCGTCGCCGAGGCTCTGCCGCGGCTTGACACGCTGCTTGCCGAAGGTGTCACGACGATCGAGGTCAAGTCCGGTTACGGGCTGAACAGAACCGGCGAAGTGAAGATGCTGCAGAGCGCCCGCCTGCTCGGCCATATAAGACCTGTCCGCGTCGCCACCAGCTATCTCGGCGCCCATGCGACGCCTCTCGAATATAAGGGTCGCAACGGCGATTATCTCGATGATGTCGTCCTGCCCGGTCTCGACGACATGCATAATCTCGGTCTTGCCGATGCCGTCGACGGCTTTTGCGAGGGCATCGCCTTTTCCACGGCCGAGATCGCCCGCGTCTTCGACAAGGCAAAGACGCTCGGCCTGCCGGTCAAGCTGCATGCCGAGCAGCTCTCCAATCTTGGCGGCGCCAGGCTCGCCGCATCATACGGCGCGCTTTCGGCCGATCACCTCGAATATCTCGACGAAGATGGCGTTGCGGCGATGGCCGCATCCGGCACCGTCGCCGTGCTGCTGCCCGGGGCCTTCTACGCCATCCATGAGAAGCAGAAGCCGCCGGTAGAGGCGTTGCGGCGGGCAGGCGTGCCGATTGCGATCGCCACCGATTGCAATCCCGGCACCTCGCCGCTGACCTCGATGCTGCTCACCATGAACATGTCGGCCACACTTTTCGGCCTCACCGTCGAGGAATGCATCGCCGGCGCCACCCGCGAAGGCGCCCGCGCCCTCGGTCTGCTCGACAAGACGGGGACGCTCGAAGCCGGCAAATCCGCCGATCTCGCCATCTGGAATATCGAAAGCCTCGCCGAGCTCGTCTACCGCATCGGCTTCAATCCGCTTCACGCACGCGTCTTCAAGGGCGAAAGGAACGGTCGATGACCATCACACTCCACCCAGGCTCCGTCTCGCTCAAGGATCTCGAAACTATCTACTGGACCGGTGTGCCGGCAAGGCTCGATCCCGCCTTCGATGCCGGGATCGCCAAGGCCGCTGCCCGTATCGCCGAGATCGCCGCCGGCAATGCGCCGGTCTACGGCATCAATACCGGCTTCGGCAAACTCGCCTCGATCAAGATCGACAGCGCCGATGTGACCACCTTGCAGCGCAATCTCATCCTGTCGCATTGCTGCGGCGTCGGCGCGCCACTGCCTGAGAATATCGTGCGGCTGATCATGGCGCTGAAGCTGGTCTCGCTCGGGCGCGGCGCCTCCGGCGTGCGGCTGGAGCTGGTGCGGCTGATCGAAGGCATGCTGGATAGGGGCGTCATTCCGCTGATCCCGGAAAAAGGCTCGGTCGGCGCCTCCGGCGATCTTGCGCCCCTTGCCCATATGGCGGCGGTGATGATGGGCGAGGCCGAAGCCTTCTTCGCCGGCGAACGGCTCCCGGGCGCGCAAGCCCTCGAAAGGGCCGGCCTCAAGCCGGTCGTGCTCGCCGCCAAGGAGGGCCTGGCGCTGATCAACGGCACCCAGACCTCGACGGCGCTGGCGCTTGCCGGCCTCTTCCGCGCCCATCGTGCCGCACAGGCAGCTCTCATCACCGGCGCCATGTCCACCGATGCCGCCATGGGCTCTTCGGCGCCCTTCCATCCGGATATTCACACATTGCGTGGCCACAAGGGCCAGATCGACACGGCAGCCGCGCTTCGCGCGCTGCTCGAAAACTCCATCATTCGCCAGAGCCACATCGAGGGCGACGAGCGCGTGCAGGATCCCTATTGCATCCGCTGCCAGCCGCAGGTCGACGGCGCCTGTCTCGACCTGCTGCGCTCGGTTGCCCGCACCCTTGAGATCGAAGCCAATGCGGTCACCGACAATCCGTTGGTGCTGTCGGACAATTCCGTCGTCTCCGGCGGCAATTTCCACGCCGAACCCGTCGCCTTCGCCGCCGACCAGATCGCGCTCGCCGTCTGCGAGATCGGCGCGATTTCGCAGCGTCGCATCGCGCTGCTGGTCGATCCGACCCTCTCCTACGGCCTGCCGGCCTTCCTCGCCAAGAAGCCGGGCTTGAACTCGGGCCTGATGATCGCCGAGGTGACGTCCGCGGCGCTGATGTCCGAAAACAAGCAGATGTCGCACCCGGCCTCTGTCGATTCGACACCGACGTCGGCCAACCAGGAAGACCATGTCTCGATGGCCTGCCATGGCGCCCGCCGGCTGCTCGGTATGACCGAGAACCTGTTCGGCATCATCGGCATCGAGGCGCTGACCGCCGCCCAAGGCGTCGAACTGCGCGCGCCGCTATCGACGAGCCCGGAACTGGGCAAGGCGATCACCGCGATCCGCACCAAGGTTCCGAGCCTCGACGTCGATCGCTACATGGCAAACGACCTCGCCGCCGCCGAGCTGGTGGCAACGGG
>NZ_JBFTQY010000030.1:0-66746 GCF_056399245.1 Rhizobium sp. 01N447_2 | reverse complement strand
CGGTGCTGGTCGGCGATGCGGCCAAGTGCAAGTGGATCTCCGACCTGCTGCTCGACAATTGCGGCGTCTATGTCCAGCCGATCAACTATCCCACCGTGCCGAAGAAGACCGAGCGCCTGCGCATCACGCCGACGCCGCTGCATTCCGATACCGATATCGCCCATCTGGTCGAGGCGCTGCATTCGCTCTGGTCGCGTTGCGCATTGGCGCGGATGGTTGCTTGAGCAAGACCGTCGGCCATCGCATGTTTCATCGCATCTTAGGTGCGATCCCCGCGGCTTCTCTATTGCACACCGTTGCACAAGCCGGGTCTGGGATGGGGATCAAAGCGGCTATTCTTCTTCCAGCAGAAGAGCCGTAGCCAGGTAGCCCATGCTCATCGTGCTGGCAAAGAGATAAATGAACAGCCCCTGCGCAAGGTAATTCTCAAGGGTACCTGCCGCGGAGGTGGAGGACAAAAGACCGTTCTGCCAAACCACGAAGCCCACAGCGCATCCAATTGCAAAGCCCGTGGCCAATCGAGTGAGTATGAAGCTGATCATGCGAGGCATGGCGGCACCTCAGAGCTAACTCACTGTAACGGCCAAGCTACGAGAATGTTCCGGCTGCAAAATGATCTTTGTCAACGACAGAGGAGGCCGGCCATGCAAAAAGCGGACGGAAAAGAGGGACTGAAGCAGTGCATCTCCTAGCTTTCGCAGCCGGCGTTTTTGCGCTTCTCATTTTGCCTGGGCCGACCAACGCGATATTGGCGATGGCATCTCAGGGTCTGACCGCCGGGCGCGCGATCATGCTGCTTGGTACTGTTGTGTCCGCCTATCTGGCCATTGTCGTTCCGGCTTCCGGCCTGGCCGGTCCCCTTCTCCACCAGCACCCTCTGGCCGCGCAAAGCGTCAAGCTTGCTTCCGCAACCTGGGTGTTCTACCTCGCGCTTCGGCTCTGGGGTGCCGGATCCGGTCCCGCCGAGATTGTGACAGTACGGCAGTTGGCAATCACGACGCTGTTGAATCCCAAGGCGCTTATCATCGGGTTTACGATGATGCCTTCCGCGCAGGATATGTCTGCAATGGCCGCCATCGTGACCCTCGCCTTCGTCGTCCTGCTCGTATCGTCGATCTGGCTGTCGACAGGCAGAATTGTTCTGGGAAGCGAAAAACAAATGCCGTTGCTGGCTCGGCGATGCGGATCCGCTACTCTCCTGCTGTTCTCCGCCGTGCTGACCTTCAGCGCCTTTTGACAGGCACCAAGGACGCGGCGAATGCCTGATGGCGCAAGCTTCTCATTGAGAAATTTGCCTTAGGTCAATGAGCAAGTCTCCCCCGCCGCTAACATGCATCAGTGTTCAGAGGAGATATGCAATGCTCGCGAATGACGGAGAACTGGCGGACTATTTTTCCGCACTGGCAAATGCCAGCCGTCTATCCGTGCTGCGTAGGCTGGCTAACGGCGAAATCTCGGCCAAGGAACTTGCCACTAGTGTCGGGCTTAGCCAGTCGGCATTATCGCACCATCTGAACGTGCTGAAACGCCAGCAGGTCGTCAAGGCGCGCCGCGAAGCTCAGACGATCTATTATTCGCTCGCCAGCCATCGAAGCGAGAAAGCCGTCTCTCTTCTCAACGGCATATTGTTTCCCGACGGACTGCAGATGTCGAAGTTCGGCTTCTCGGACTTCAGCCCCGAGGCCGCGTGAAGATCGACGATCGGCCGGAGCCTCTATCCTGCTTAGGTGGCCTGCCGCAGCCTAGCTGTCAGATCCCACAGTGCGATGGTGCGATCAATTCAGCCGGATGGAGGAACCACTATGGGCCAGGTTTTACGTAGCAGACCGGTTGGCAAAAAGAGTTTGGTGGAGCTAAGCGGGATCGAACCGCTGACCTCTTGCATGCCATGCAAGCGCTCTCCCAGCTGAGCTATAGCCCCATCAAGGTGGTCCGGTTCATGGCCGGTCCTGGGATACTCGTAAGGCACGTGCCCTGCGGAGTGGCGGCTTATTACTTCCGGTTTCCGGAGATAGCAAGCCTAAAAAAATGCGGCCCGGAGAATTTTTTCCTCGCCGGGCCGAAATGCGGTCTCAGACTTCGTCTTCGTCGCCGGTCACGCCGATGATATCGCTCATGTCGTCATCATCGTCATCTTCGTCGGGTGTGAGGAAGGTATCATCGTCGTCATCGCCTTCGATTTCGACATCGTCGTCGCCGATATCGGGAATGTCGTCGCCGCCGGCGGCGTCATCGGCATCTTCCAGCGAAACCAGTTCGACTTCGGTGTTTTCAGTATCGACTTCCGCGACCTCGTCTTCCTCGGCAACTTCGGCGATCGCCGAGGTTTCTTCGAAGAAGGACAAAGGGTAGGACTTGCCGGTATAAGGAGAGACGATCGGATCCCGGTTCAGATCATAAAACTTCTTGCCGGTTTCCGGATCGGTACGCTTGGTTCCAAGTTCCGCTTTCGCCACTATAAGCCTCGTGTGAATAGCCGAATATGAGATTCGGCAGATGCCGTTCAAGCCGGCGTTCCATCGGAATTTATAAGCCGGTCCCCTTAATCGCTGTGGCTTCCCATGTCAAAGCCAAACTTTGCGATCCGAGCGCCGGGTTTTTGGCGAGCCGACGGATGACCGCCCGGTGCGTTTATGTTAACGAGCCCCAACAGCTGCAGAAGCGGACGGGAATTGCGACCGGCCAAGCCTGCCTTGCGGCAAAAATAGACTGCGTTTGCAAAGGATTACGCCATGCTGCACGGCTCTGCGCCCAGGCCCGCCACCGCCCGCAAATCCGCCAGTCTTACAGGCAGCGTCTGCATTCCGGGCGACAAGTCGATCTCGCATCGTTCCTTCATGTTCGGCGGGCTTGCTTCCGGCGAAACGCGGATCACCGGCCTGCTCGAGAGTGAGGACGTGATCAATACCGGCCGGGCAATGCAGGCGATGGGCGCCAGGATCCGCAAGGAGGGTGCGCAATGGGTGATCGAGGGCACCGGCAATGGTGCGCTGCTTGCGCCTGACGCGCCGCTCGATTTTGGCAATGCCGGCACCGGCGTGCGGCTGACCATGGGCCTCGTCGGCACCTACGACTTTCACTCCACCTTCACAGGCGACGCCTCGCTTTCGAAACGGCCGATGGGCCGTGTGCTCGCTCCGCTGCGCGAAATGGGCGTGCAGGTCAGCGCATCCGAAGGCGACAGGCTGCCGGTGACGCTCAGAGGCCCGGGAACGCCGAGCCCGATCCGCTATCGGGTGCCGATGGCATCCGCCCAGGTGAAATCGGCCGTGCTGCTTGCCGGTCTCAATACGCCTGGAGTCACCACGGTCATCGAGCCGGTGATGACGCGCGACCATACCGAAAAGATGCTGCAGGGTTTTGGCGCCGCCCTTTCCGTCGAGACGGGCGGGGATGGCGTCCGCACGATCCGGCTCGAAGGCCGCGGCAAGCTGGCGGGCCAGGTGATCGACGTTCCCGGCGATCCCTCCTCCACCGCCTTCCCGCTGGTTGCGGCGCTGATTGTTCCCGGCTCCGACATCACCATCGTCAACGTGCTGATGAACCCGACCCGCACGGGGCTGATCCTGACGCTGCAGGAGATGGGCGCTGATATCGAGGTGGTGAATGCACGTCTTGCCGGCGGCGAGGACGTGGCGGATCTGCGCGTGCGCCATTCCGAGCTCAAGGGCGTCGGCGTTCCCGAAGATCGGGCGCCGTCGATGATCGACGAATATCCTATTCTGGCCATCGCTGCCTGTTTCGCCGAGGGCGCGACGGTCATGAAGGGGCTGGAGGAACTGCGCGTCAAGGAGTCCGATCGTCTTTCCGCCGTCGCCGACGGGCTGAAGCTGAATGGCGTCGACTGCGACGAGGGCGAGGATTTTCTCATCGTGCGCGGCCGGCCAGACGGCAAGGGCCTCGGCAACGCCGCTGGCGGCCAAGTCCGGACGCATCTCGACCATCGCATCGCCATGAGTTTCCTTGTCCTGGGGCTTGCCTCGGAACATGCTGTGACGATCGACGACGCGGCGATGATCGCGACCAGTTTTCCGGAATTCATGCAGCTGATGACCGGCCTTGGAGCGAAGATCGAGCTGGTGGCGGAATGATGTGCCAGCTGCCGCATGTCCGCAAAGACGAACTCATTCGCCGTTTCGGCGTGCTGCCGCAGGATTGATCATATGACAAACGAGACCTTCACCATCGCCATCGATGGCCCGGCGGCGGCCGGCAAGGGCACGCTTTCACGCCGCATCGCCGACCAATACGGCTTCCATCATCTGGATACCGGCCTGACCTATCGCGCCACGGCCAAGGCGCTGCTCGATGCCGGCCTGCCGCTCGATGACGAGGCGGTGGCGGAAAAGATCGCAAGAGAGGTTGAACTCGCTGGATTGGATCGCGATATACTTTCCAAACATGAGATCGGCGAAGCCGCATCGAGGATTGCCGTGATGCCGGCGGTGCGCCGGGCGCTGGTCGAGGCGCAGCGACGGTTTTCGACGAATGCACCGGGAACGGTGCTCGATGGGCGCGATATCGGCACGGTCGTCTGCCCGAATGCGGCGGTGAAATTCTATGTAACGGCGTCGCCGGAAGTCCGCGCAAGACGCCGTTATGACGAGATCCTCGGCAAAGGCCTGACGGCGGATTTCGATGCGATCTTCGAGGACGTCAAGCGGCGCGACGAACGCGACATGGGACGGGCCGACAGCCCTTTGAAACCAGCTGATGATGCGCACTTGCTTGATACGTCGGAAATGAGTATAGAGGCCGCGTTTCAAGCTGCTCAATCGATCATCGATGCGGTCTTGAGCCGAAATGCCTAAATTCAAGCGATTTTGCGTGCTCTGAGCATGGATCGCTTCTAATACAGCAAGCCTGAAATTCCGTCCAAGCGCCGGATTGCCTTCGTAAGAGAGGGCGGACTGGGTTCAGGCCCGTTCAACGCAAACCAACCGGCGCATACGTGTCCGCTTCCGTTTCAGGACACGCAGGAGATTTTATGTCAGTAGCTACCCCCTCCCGCGAGGATTTCGCGGCTCTTCTCGAAGAGTCCTTTGCCAAGAACGACCTGGCCGAAGGCTATGTCACCAAGGGCATCGTCACGGGCATCGAGAAGGACGTCGCCGTTGTCGACGTCGGCCTGAAGGTTGAAGGCCGCATCGCGCTCAAGGAATTCGGCGCGCGCGCCAAGGACGGCCTGTTGAAGGTCGGCGACGAAGTCGAAGTTTATGTCGAGCGCATCGAAAACGCGCTTGGCGAAGCCGTTCTGTCGCGCGAGAAGGCTCGCCGCGAAGAAAGCTGGGTCAAGCTCGAAGCCAAGTTCGAAGCTGGCGAGCGCGTCGAAGGCGTGATCTTCAACCAGGTCAAGGGCGGCTTCACGGTCGACCTCGACGGTGCGATCGCCTTCCTGCCGCGTTCTCAGGTCGATATTCGCCCGATCCGCGACGTGACCCCGCTGATGCACAATCCGCAGCCCTTCGAAATCCTCAAGATGGACAAGCGCCGCGGCAACATCGTGGTTTCGCGCCGTACGGTTCTGGAAGAATCCCGTGCCGAGCAGCGTTCTGAAATCGTTCAGAACCTCGAAGAAGGCCAGGTTGTTGACGGCGTCGTCAAGAACATCACCGATTACGGTGCGTTCGTTGACCTCGGCGGCATCGACGGCCTGCTGCACGTCACCGACATGGCATGGCGCCGTGTGAACCATCCGTCGGAAATCCTGAACATCGGCCAGCAGGTCAAGGTTCAGATCATCCGCATCAACCAGGAAACCCACCGTATCTCGCTCGGCATGAAGCAGCTCGAGAGCGATCCGTGGGATGGCATCCAGGCCAAGTATCCGGAAGGCAAGAAGATTTCCGGTACCGTTACGAATATCACCGACTACGGTGCATTCGTCGAGCTGGAGCCGGGCATCGAAGGCCTGATCCACATCTCGGAAATGTCCTGGACCAAGAAGAACGTTCACCCCGGCAAGATCCTGTCCACGAGCCAGGAAGTCGAAGTCGTCGTTCTCGAAGTCGATCCGTCCAAGCGCCGTATTTCGCTCGGCCTCAAGCAGACGCTGGAAAATCCGTGGGCAGCATTCGCCCGCAGCCATCCGGCCGGCACTGAAGTCGAAGGCGAAGTCAAGAATAAGACCGAATTCGGCCTGTTCATCGGCCTCGACGGCGATGTTGACGGCATGGTGCACCTCTCCGACCTCGACTGGAACCGTCCAGGCGAACAGGTCATCGAGGAGTTCAACAAGGGTGACGTCGTCAAGGCCGTCGTTCTCGACGTTGATGTCGAGAAGGAACGCATCTCGCTCGGCATCAAGCAGCTCGGCAAGGATGCAGTCGGCGACGCCGCTGCTTCTGGCGACCTGCGCAAGAATGCAGTCGTTTCCTGCGAAGTCATCGCGGTCAACGACGGCGGTGTCGAAGTGAAGCTCGTCAACCACGAAGACATCACTTCCTTCATCCGTCGCGCCGATCTCGCTCGCGACCGCGACGAGCAGCGCCCTGAGCGCTTCTCGGTCGGCCAGGTGTTCGACGCCCGCGTCACCAACTTCTCCAAGAAGGACCGTAAGATCATGCTGTCCATCAAGGCTCTGGAGATTGCGGAAGAGAAGGAAGCCGTCGCCCAGTTCGGTTCGTCCGACAGCGGCGCTTCGCTCGGCGACATCCTGGGCGCTGCCCTGAAGAACCGCGGCGGCGAATAAGCCTCGCATCCGCCTTTGAATTGAAGAACCCGCCGGAGCGATCCGGCGGGTTCTTCATTTTCAGGCGATGAAAATGTTATTCCCAACCGACCATGCGCTGATAGAGCGCGTAGACCGGGTCATCGTCCGGGCGACCTGGCTGATAAGCCGACGGTTCGGCATCAATCATCCTCGGCATCCTGCGCTCGGGTGCCGCATCGGTCGTTTCGGCATCGGGCTCGGCATCCTCGCCACCGGACTGTGCCTGTTGCTGATCCTCGGACCCATCGTCGCGTTGGTGCTGATGCTGGTGGTGCGTTTCGCCTGCCTTCTCGTTCGACGGTGTATCCTTGGCGAATTGGTAGGGCAGCGGGCTATAGGCAAATCCCTCCGGCATCCTTGCCGCCAGCGGCAGATAGGAAGCCTCGGCCGTCTCGGGTATCGGCATCATCTGCGGTTGCGCGGATTCTTTCGGCTGACGGGCTGCCGCCGCCGCGGCCTCATCCATCTGCGGTGGGCGGAGTGCTGCAGATTGGCGGGGATCGGGTGCGGTGAATTCGACCGGCTGCCTGGTCAAAGTTTCGGTCGCATCGCTGATGACGGCGTCATCGAGGATCGTATCGATCTCCACTGCCGCCTCGACGGGAACATCTTCCAGCGCGGTTTCGATGTCCTGCTCGCGGATGATGGTGGCGATCATCTCGGAGACTTCTTCGGTCATGGAGGCGACAATTCCTGCCCAGTTCCTGGGAATGACAGGATCGACCTTTTCCGACATCGCGCGGGGTTGAATGGCGGCCGGCTCCGGCGTTTCCGGCGTATCGTCGGCCGCTGCGGCTTCCGGCGGCAACGGTTGCCCGGCTTCGATCTCCTGCGGCGCAGATTTTTCCGGGGTGATCTCCCTTGCCGTCGCCGGGGCGGATTGAGCCCGGTTCTCAGCCTTCGGCGCTTCCGGATCGGCAGCTTCCACGGCTTCGGTGATGACCGCTTCTTCGACGGTCGCCAAAGCTGCGGCCTCGATCAGCGAATCGGCTGACGCAGGCGCCGTGTCTGCCGGCTGACGCATGGCGGCAGGCAGCCTGTCCTCATGCAGCCGGATCTCGGGGCGAGCTTCGGCGCGCATCGGCGATGCATCGTTCTGGCCATAGGAGCGGACGACGGCGTGGGCGGCGAGATCGCGATCCTTATAGCGGACAATCTCCAGATAGGCGACGACGCGGGCGGCTTCAGGGCCTGTCGGGTTCTTCAGGGCCTCGGCGATCGTCCGGAGCGGCACGCTATGCCCATTCTCGGTGAGCTGGCGCTCGACCTCGTCGATCCTGGCGGTTGGCAGCCGCCGGATGGCATCGGCGAGCCGAGAGGCGAAGGCAAGATTGCTCTCGTCCTCGCCACGATCCAGTGAGATCGAGCGGCCTGCCGCATCGATGACATCGAAAAGGGCTTCGACCATGCGCTCACGCGCCGCAAGGAGCAGAATATTGAGCTTGCCGGCAATGGCGGAATTGAGGTCTGCGGCTTCGACGGCGTTGACAGGCGCGGGGGCAATCACCGAGTGGCCGAGACCACTGGCGACGATCGCCGCTGTCTGACCCTGGGACGAAAAGCTTGCATTGGACGCTGCACGAACGGGAGTCAACATGGCATGCTCCTTTCGTAAAGTGACGATGAAAGCAGGCTCTAGAAAAGGACCGCGCTCATCCGGTCCCCTTGCATCCCAGCAGATCCTCCTGTCCGCATGACGCAGTTCCGGCGTCATCGAATGCATAAAAATTAACAGGAATATTAATAAACAGGCGTTAATGAATCGCTAACGGCCGCGGACAAGTCTGCCGCCCGGTTATTGGCAAACGCAGAATGAAAGCAATTCGCTCAGCTATGGGCGAAGATATCGGCCTCTTCCCAGCCGAGCAGGTCGAGCTTGGCGCGGGTCGGCAGGAATTCGAAGCAGGCCGTCGCATGATCATAGCGGCCGTCGCGGATCAGCCGTTCCGTCAGCTTGTCGCGCAACGCATGCAGATAAAGCACATCGGAGGCGGCATATTCGAGCTGGGCCGGGGACAGCGTCTCGGCTGCCCAATCGGAGGATTGCTGGGCCTTGGAGACATCGACGTCGAGCATCTCCTTGAGATTGTCCTTGAGACCATGGCGATCCGTGTAGGTCCGGATCAGGCGCGAGGCGATCTTGGTGCAGAAAACCGGTGTCGTCGTGACGCCGAAGGTATGGAAGAGCACGGCAATATCGAAGCGGCCGTAATGAAAGATCTTCTGATGGGTCGGGTCTTCGAGCAGTGCGACAAGATTGGGCGCCTGCTTCTGGCCGGCGGCGATGCGGATGATATCGGCGGTGCCGTTACCCGGCGAAAGCTGGACGACGCAGAGCCGGTCGCGGCGCGGCACCAGGCCGAGCGTTTCGGTGTCGATCGCAATCGCGCCGGTGTAGCGGGCGGCATCGGCCGCGGAAATATCGCCTTCGTGATAACGTATGGTCGCTGCCATGAGACTGTCTTTCGTTCGATGCATCCCCTACAGCGCCGCGCGTCTTTTCGAGAGCCGCAAAGGACGCTGTAGCACTTTGAATGGCTGCATAATTTTATCCTTGAGTCGATCCCGATTTAAGGAATTATGCAGCGCTATAGCGCAAAGGCGCAGAGTGCGAAACCGCTTTCCTGCCGCTAGAGCGCCGTGCGTCCTCTTGGACGCACATAGGACGCTCTCCCTCTTTTATTTCCGCATTGTGCAGCCATTCAGAATGTCGGCGGCGTGTTGATCCAGAGAAGCACGGTTTCGCCATCGTGGCGGTTGCGCCAGGAATGGTCGCGGCGGCTTTCGAAATAAAGTGAATCGCCGGGACCGAGGTCGAAGAACTGATCGCTGTCGAGCACCAGTTCGAGCCGGCCGGACAGAACATGCATGAATTCCTCGCCCTCGTGGCGATAGGCGCCTTCGCTAGCAGCCCCCGGCGCCAGCACGAAACGATGACAGTCCATCATGCGGCGGCCTTCGGCAAGGAGCTGCACCGCGACACCCGGCGTTGTTTCCGGCCACTTGCGCCATTCGCCGGCGCGCACCAGCGCCGGCACGTCCCCGCTTTCCTCACCGGAGAGGCGGGAGACGGTGGTGCCGTAATATTCGGCGAGATCGTGCAGCGTCTTGAAACTGACGCCCTGCGAGGTGCGTTCCAGCGTCGAGAGCGTCGAAGAGCTGACGCCGATGTCGCCGGCCACCTGATCGAGCGTCTTGCCGCTCGCATGGCGCAGGCTGCGCAGCTTGCGGCCGAGGCCGCCATCCTGGCTTGCCTCGGCGCCATCGGCGGAAGGCTCCTCGCTCTCCAGCGCCTCGCGGATTGCCGCGGGATTGAGGCCACGCTCGACACGATACCAGGAGATGCGCTTCAACCGCGCCACATCGTCGGCGCTGTATTGCCGATGACCGGTTTGCGAACGGCCGGGAACCACCAGACCCTGGCTTTCCCAGAGGCGCAGCGTCGAGGCCGAAACGCCCGCCAGCCGCGCGGCTTCCGCCACCTTGTAGCGTACAGGCCCATTATCGTTCATTCGAAACTATCCCCGATTCCAATCGCCCCAGAGCCTTCATCAAAAAGCGTGATGCTTGAAGCAAAAAATGCCGCTTGATTTCTTGCAGGAAAAATGTAGGAACTTTCTACACATCTTGCAGAACTTATGCAAGATAGTTCTGAAGCCCCTTTTCAGCGCAGGAGCGCATCGATGAACGCGACAAGCCTTACGGACCGGAAGAACGCAGCTATTTCACGCGGCGTCGGCATGACGACCCAGATCTATGCGGATCGCGCAGAGAATGCGGAGATCTGGGACAAGGCGGGCCGCCGCTACATCGATTTCGCCGCCGGCATCGCCGTTCTCAACACCGGCCACCGCCATCCCCGGGTCATCGCAGCGGTCAAGGATCAGCTCGACCGCTTCACCCATACCTGCCATCAGGTGGTGCCCTATGAAAGCTACGTACACCTTGCCGAACGGCTGAACGTGCTGGTGCCTGGTGATTTCGAGAAGAAGACGATCTTCGTCACGACGGGCGCCGAAGCGGTTGAGAACGCCGTCAAGATCGCGCGCGCCGCAACCGGCCGCTCGGCCGTCATCGCCTTTGGCGGCGGCTTCCATGGCCGCACCTTCATGGGCATGGCGCTGACCGGCAAGGTCGTGCCCTACAAGGTCGGCTTCGGCGCGATGCCGGGCGACGTGTTCCACGTTCCCTTCCCGATCGAGCTGCACGGCGTCACCGCCGACCAGTCGCTGGCGGCGCTGAAGAAGCTCTTCGCCGCCGACGTCGATCCGCAGCGCGTTGCCGCCATCATCATCGAGCCGGTACAGGGCGAAGGCGGGTTCTACTCCGCACCCGTCGCCTTCATGAAGGCGCTGCGCGAACTCTGCGACCAGCACGGCATCCTGCTGATCGCCGACGAGGTGCAGACCGGTTTTGCCCGCACCGGCAAACTGTTCGCGATGGATCATCATGAGGTGGCGCCCGACCTGACGACGATGGCAAAGAGCCTGGCCGGCGGCTTTCCGCTCGCCGCCGTCACCGGCCGCGCCGCGATCATGGATGCGCCGGGACCGGGCGGGCTCGGCGGCACCTATGGCGGCAATCCGCTCGGGATCGCGGCCGCCCATGCCGTGCTCGACGTCATTGTCGATGAGGATCTCTGCAACCGCGCCAACCAGCTTGGCGGACGGCTGAAGCAGCGGCTGGAATCGTTGCGCGAGACGGTGCCCGAGATCGTCGATATCCGCGGACCGGGCTTCATGAACGCCGTCGAATTCAACGACCGGACGACGGGACTGCCGAGTGCGGAATTCGCCAACCGGGTGCGGCTGATCGCGCTCGACAAGGGCCTGATCCTGCTCACCTGTGGCGTCCATGGAAACGTCATCCGCTTTCTTGCACCGATCACCATCCAGGACGAGATCCTCGGCGAAGCGCTCGATATTCTCGAAGCCTCGATGCTGGAGGCGAGCGCGGCCAAGTGACCGCACCGAAACCGGATTTCAATGGCTGCCGGCAACTGGCAGCCACACTCCCAAGGAGGATATGACATGGCTTTCACCACCGCACTGACCAAGCACGTTCCCTTCTCCTCGCCGTTTCTGCGCGATGCCGGCTATATCGACGGCGTCTGGACATCAGGCGATGCCACGAGGACTTTCGACGTGCTGAACCCGGCAACCGGCGAGTTGCTCGCCTCGCTGCCCGATATGGGTGCGGCAGAGACGCGGGCGGCGATCGATGCAGCCCATGCCGCCCAGCCGGGCTGGGCTGCCCGTCCGGCCAAGGAGCGTAGCGCG
Source organism: Rhizobium sp. 01N447_2 (assembly GCF_056399245.1). NCBI lineage: Bacteria > Pseudomonadati > Pseudomonadota > Alphaproteobacteria > Hyphomicrobiales > Rhizobiaceae > Rhizobium > Rhizobium sp. 01N447_2. Next base: position 54,755 of record NZ_JBFTQY010000030.1, on the reverse strand, counting down.
ATCCTGCGCAAATGGTTCGACCTGATGGTCGTCAATGCCGACGAACTCGCCGCGATCCTGACCGCCGAAATGGGCAAGCCGTTCCCGGAAGCGCGCGGCGAGATCCTTTATGCCGCGGCCTATATCGAATGGTATGCGGAAGAAGCCAAGCGCATCTATGGCGAGACGATCCCCGCGCCTTCCGACGATAAACGGATGATCGTCATCAGACAGCCGGTCGGCGTCGTCGGCACGATCACGCCGTGGAATTTCCCGGCGGCGATGATCACCCGCAAGATCGCCCCGGCGCTTGCCGTCGGCTGCACCGTGGTCTCGAAGCCAGCCGAACAGACGCCGCTGACGGCGATCGCGCTTGCGGTGCTCGCCGAGCAGGCCGGCATTCCGGCCGGCGTCTTCAACGTCATCGTCGGGGTCGACGGTCCGGCGATCGGCCGCGAGCTCTGCGGCAACGAAAAGGTGCGCAAGATCAGCTTCACCGGCTCGACGGAGGTCGGCCGCATCCTGATGCGGCAGTGCGCCGACCAGATCAAGAAGGTGAGCCTGGAGCTTGGCGGCAACGCCCCCTTCATCGTCTTCGACGATGCCAATCTCGACGATGCCGTCGAAGGCGCGATCGTCTCCAAATACCGCAATGCCGGCCAGACCTGCGTCTGCGCCAACCGCCTCTACGTCCAGTCGAACATCTATGACGCCTTCGCCGCCAAGCTTGCCGCCAAGGTCGCCGAGATGTCGGTCGGCGACGGCTTCAAGCCGGGTGTCGTGATCGGGCCGCTGATCGACGAGCAAGGCCTTGCCAAGGTGGAGGACCATGTCAGCGACGCGCTTGCCAAGGGCGCCAAGGTATTGACCGGCGGCAAGCGCATCGACGGTGCCGGCACCTTCTTCACGCCGACAGTCCTGACAGGCGTTGCGCGCGGCATGAAGGTGGCGCGCGAGGAGACCTTCGGGCCGGTGGCGCCGCTCTTTCGCTTCGAGACCGTCGAGGATGTCATTGCCCAAGCCAATGATACGGAATTCGGTCTTGCCGCCTATTTCTATGCCGGCGATCTGAAGAAGGTCTGGCGGGTGGCGGAAGCGCTGGAGTACGGCATGATCGGCATCAATACCGGCCTGATGTCGTCCGAGACGGCACCCTTCGGCGGCATCAAGCAATCCGGCCTTGGCCGCGAAGGCTCGCGCCACGGCGCCGACGACTATCTGGAAATGAAATATCTCTGCATCGGCGGAGTTTGATCCGCCGCCTCATGGCGCAAGATACTAACGACACGTGGCATTGCACCGCGTGTCGTCAATAATGCGGCGGGCGGGTGATCGCTGGCGCGTCCAGCGACTGCTCCTCCAGCGACAGGAAGCGTTCGGTCAGCCGGTCGAGCTTGGTGCGCATCTGCTCGACGGTCTTCCATTGCTCGGCGAGCTGATCGGAAAGCTCTTCGATCGTCTTTGCCTGGTGGGCCAGCATTTCCTCCAGCCGGGTGATGTGGTTCGTCTCGTCGGACATTAGAGCCTTTCCGGGTTAGATTGCAGCATTCTGCCGGAGCAGGTTTTCGTCAGGGCAAAGGCGATTGGCGAAGGGCATACCCCAAGGTACGTCCGAGCCGATCGCCTTCGCCCTGGCGGAAAGATGCCCGGCCCTTCGGGTTGGCTGAAACGGGCCGCCTGCTCGACCGGCCGGCTTGGCCGTAGAGCTGGGATACGACGCGCGCCGGCCGGTCGACCATCCGACTCCGTTTGAGCCAACAGAATACTACAATCTAACCCGGAAAGGCTCTAGATCCTCCTTTGCCGAAACCGGCAGAACAGATGGTTCTGCAAAGCGGAAATAGGCCGCCGCGTCAATGCTTTCCATGCCCGGCGCAGCCACGCGTAAAACTGTACCGTTTGGTTACTAAAAGACCTTGCCGTGCCTGATGTTGTGGGGTAGGCCAGTTGTCCATCTGGGAGGAATACTGATGGATGCAGGAAACGGCTTTCTTCATCCGGACCGGCTTTTTCCGGCTGATCCGGCAACACGGACCATCGCGCGAGACCTCTACGAGACGGTGCGCAATCTTCCGATCGTCAGCCCGCACGGGCATACCGAACCCTCCTGGTTTGCCGACGACAAGCCCTTCGAAGACGCGGCCTCGCTGCTGGTCATTCCCGATCACTATCTCTTCCGGATGCTGCACAGCGTCGGCGTCACCTTGGACGAGCTCGGCGTGCCGCGGCTCGACGGCAAACCGGTGGCTGAGGGACGGGCGATCTGGCGGACCTTTGCCGCACATTATCATCTTTTCCGCGGAACGCCTTCGAGCCTTTGGGTCGACCACGCCATGTCGGCCGTGCTCGGCTGCACCGAGCCGCTGACGGCTGATAATGCCGATGCGCTCTACGACCATATCAATGCCCAGCTTGCGCTTCCCGAATTCCGCCCGCGGGCGCTGCATCAGCGATTCGGCATCGAAACGATCGCGACGACGGATGGCGCGCTCGACCCACTGGCGCATCACCAGAAGTTGGCGGCGGACGGCTGGATCGGCAAAGTGCGCACCACCTACAGGCCGGACAGTGTCACCGATCCCGACGCCGTCGGCTTCCGCGACAATCTCATCAAGTTCGGAGAGATCACCGGCACTGAGGTGACGCGCTGGGACGGCCTGATCGAGGCGCATCGGCGCCGACGCGCCTATTTCCGCCAGTTCGGCGCCACCGCCACCGATCACGGCGTGCCGACGGCCTTCACCGCCGACCTGCCGCCTGCGGAAAAACAGGCGCTGCTCGACAAGGCGCTGAAGGGTCCGCTTTCGGCCGCCGAGGCCGAGCTCTTCCGTGGCCAGATGATGACCGAGATGGCCGGGCTTTCGGCCGAGGACGGCATGGTGATGCAGATCCATGCCGGCTCCAGACGCAATACCGACCGCGGGCTCTTTGCGACCCGAGGCCCCAATATGGGCGCCGATATCCCGACACGCACGGACTGGGTCGGCGGCCTGAATGCGCTGCTTTCCAGATACGGCCACGCACCGGGTTTGCGCGTGCTGCTGTTCACGCTCGACGAGACGACCTATGCACGCGAGCTGGCGCCGATGGCTGGCCACTGGCCCTGCCTGATGATCGGCCCGCCCTGGTGGTTCTACGACAGCCCGAACGGCATCCGGCGCTATCTCGACCAGGTTGCGGAAACGGCAGGTTTTGCCAATATGGCGGGTTTCAACGACGATACGCGCGCGCTGCTTTCGATCCCGGCCCGGCATGACGTCTGGCGCCGTGAAGTCTGCCGCTTCCTCGCCCAGCTTGCCGCCGAGCACCGGATTTCCAAGCGGGAAGCCGAGATCGTCGCGGGCGAACTCTCCTATGGCAATGCGAAGAAGGCCTATAAGCTGTGACCGAACGACTAGAGACCCTTTCCGGCCTCGCCCCGACGGCGAAGCTTCCCGCCTATGACCGCGACCAGCTGAAAAGCGGCATCCTGCATCTTGGGCCGGGCGCCTTTTTCCGCGCGCATGTCGCGCCGTTTACCGATGCCGCAATTGCGGTGAGCGGCGGAGACTGGGGCATCGAGGTGGCGAGCCTGCGCACCGCCGATGTCGCTGACAATCTGAGCGCTCAGAACGGGCTTTATACGACGTTGATCCGCGACAGCTCGGGCACGACGGCGGAGGTGATCGGTTCGATCCTGAAGGCGCATGTGGCGCCGCGCGATCCGGCTGGCCTGCTGGCGCGGCTCGAAGATCCCGCTATCCGCATCGTCAGCATGACGGTGACGGAAAAGGCCTATGGTTTCGATCCGGCAACCGGCGGCCTCGACCTGAAGCACCCCGATATCGTCGCCGATCTCGCCAGCCGGCATACGCCGCGCGGCGTCATCGGCTACCTCGTCGAAGGCCTTGCGCGCCGCCGGCAGAAGGGGATCGCGCCCTTTACGCCGCTCAGCTGCGACAACCTGCCGAGCAACGGCGCGGTTCTAAAACGCCTCGTGCTCGAATTCACCTCCCGCATCGACCCCGACCTGCATCGCTGGATCGAAGCGAATGTGCCCTTCCCTTCGACGATGGTCGACCGCATCACGCCGGCAAGCACCGAAGCGACCTATGCCGATGCCGAGCGGCTAACGGGCCGCACCGACATGGCGGCGGTCGAGACAGAGCCTTTTACGCAGTGGGTCATCGAAGATCATTTCGCCAATGGGCGGCCGGCCTGGGAAAAGGTCCGCGGCGCGCTGATGGTCGAGGAAGTATCGGCCTACGAAAAAATGAAGCTGCGGATGCTGAACGGCGCCCATTCGCTGCTCGCCTATCTCGGTTATATCGGCGGCTATGAATTTATTCGCGACGTGATGGATGATGCCGGCCTGGCAGCCCTTGCCTACCGCCACATGCATGCAGCGGCGAGAACGCTCGATGCGGTTCCCGGCATCGATCTCGATGACTATGCCAGCGAATTGATAGCGCGCTTTGCAAACAAGGCAATCGCACATCGCACCTATCAGATCGCCATGGACGGCACGCAGAAACTGCCGCAGCGGCTGCTGGAACCGGCAACCGAGGCACTGGCGCATGGCGACAAGGCGGAGACCTATGCGATCGCCGTAGCGGCATGGATGCGCTATGCGATCGGCGAGCACGGCAACGGCGAGCGCTATGAACTGCGCGATCCCCGTGCTGGCGAAATCGCCGCTCTAATCGCCGATGTCCCGCGCACCGGCCTTGCGATCTCGGCGGCTCTTTTCACCCTTCCGGGACTCTTCCCGGCAGCTTTGACAGGAAATCGGGCGTGGACACAGGATGTGTCAGACAAGCTGGAGATCCTGATCCAGGACGACCGGCTGCCGCTTTTCTAGATCCCGCTACGCCTTGATGCGCGCCATATCCGGATCGTAGAGCGGCGACAGCGATACCTTGCAGGGGATGCGTTCCCGGGCGACGTCAAGCTCATAGGCGCCGGAGAGGACGAAATCCTCGGTCACGCCGTCGGGGCTGCGGACGTAGCCGTAGCCGATCGGTTTGCCCAGCGTGTAACCGAAGCCGCCGCTCGACAGCCAGCCGACGCGTTTGCCGTCGCGATAGATTGTTTCACGGCCGAGCAGCACGGCATCCGCATCCTCCGGAATGAAGCAGGCGAGGCGCTTCTTCACGCCGCCCGCAAGCTGCCGTTCGATCGCCTCACGGCCGCGGAACGGGATATTCCTCCGCATCTTCACCGCCCAGCCGAGACCGGCTTCAATAGGCGTATGGTCGGGACCGATATCCGACCCCCAGGCACGATAACCCTTTTCCAGGCGGCAGCTCTCAATGGCGCGGTAGCCGGCATTGGCGAGGCCGAGCTCACCGCCTGATGCCATCAGCACGTCATAGACCGTGGTCGCATATTCAATGGGAACATGCAGCTCGTAGCCGAGCTCGCCGACATAGGTGATGCGCAGCGCCCGCACCGGGCAGCCTGCAATGCCGATGGTCCTGACCTTGCCGAAGGGGAAGGCCGCATTCGAGACGTCGCTGCCCGTCACCTTTTCCAGCACGGCGCGGGAATTCGGTCCCATCAGCGACAGCACGGAATAGGCGGATGTGACATCGACCAGCTCGGCATGCATCTCCGCCGGGATATTGCGGGCGATCCAATTGAAGTCATGGGTGGCGAAACCAGTACCGGTGACGATGTAATATTCATTCTCGGCGATGCGGGCGACCGTCACGTCGCATTCGATACCGCCCTTGTCGTTCAGCATCTGCGTGTAGACAAGCGATCCCACAGGCCTTGCGACATCGTTGGCGGCGATCCAGGACAAGGCTGCCTCGGCATCCCTGCCCTTCAGCACGAATTTGGCAAAGGACGTCTGGTCGAAGATGACGGCCGCTTCGCGCACCGCCTTGTGCTCGCGGCCGACGGCATCGAACCAGTTCTGCCTGGTGTAGCTGTAGATATCCTTCGGCTCCTCGTTGGCGAAGAGATCGGCAAACCAGTTCGGCCGCTCCCAGCCGAGCTTTTCGCCAAAACAGGCGCCCTGCGCCTTCAGCCGGTCATAGAGCGGCGATTTGCGGCAGGGGCGGCCGCTCGCATGTTCCTCGAACGGCCAGGCCATGGTGTAATGTTTGCCGTAGGCTTCGAGCGTGCGTGTCCGCACCCAGTCGGTATCGAAATGCGGACGTCCGAAACGGCGGATATCGACCGGCCAGAGATCATAGGGCGGTTCGCCCTTCGTCACCCATTCGGCAAGCGCCATGCCGGCGCCACCGGCCGAGGCGATGCCGAAGGCGTTGAAACCGGCGCCGACGAAGAGATTCTTCAGCTCCGGGGCCTCGCCGAGAATGAAGTTGCCGTCCGGCGTGAAGCTTTCCGGGCCGTTCAGCAGCTGCTTGACGCCGACATTTTCCAGCGCCGGAACGCGGCCGAGCGCCTGTTCCATGATCTGTTCGAAATGGTCGAAATTACTGTCGAGCAGCGTGTAGTGGAAACCGTCGGGAATGCCGCTTTTCGCCCAGGGAATGGGGTTCGGCTCATAGCCGCCCATGACGATGCCACCGACCTCCTCCTTATAGTAGGTCAGGCGATCGGGATCGCGCAGCGTCGGTAGGTTGGAGGGCACGCCGAAGGATTCGGTGATGATGTATTGATGCTCGACCGAGACCAGCGGTACGTTGACGCCGAAGCGGGCGGCGAAGGCGCGCGTCCACTGGCCGGCACAGACGACGACGCGCTCGCATTCGATGCGCCCTTGCGCCGTGACGACGGCACGAATCCTCCCCTTGTCGATTTCAAGGTCGAGGACTTCGGTATCCTCGAAGATCGAAACGCCCGACATGCGGGCGCCCTTTGCCAGCGCCTGGGTGATGTCGGAGGGATTGGCCTGGCCGTCGGTCGGGAGGAAGGCAGCGCCGACGAGGTCGTCGACCGTCATCAGCGGCCAGAGATCGAAGGCTTCCTGCGGAGTCAGCAATTGCATTTCGAGGCCGAAGGACTGGGCGGTGGTCGCCTGGCGCCTGACCTCGGTCCAGCGTTCCTCATTGCAGGCAAGGCGCAGGCCGCCATTCATCTTCCAGCCGGTGCCGAGACCCGTTTCCGCCTCCAGCCGCTGGTAGAGATCGACGGAATAGCCGAGGAGCTGGGTGATATTGGCGCTGGTGCGCAACTGGCCGACGAGGCCGGCGGCATGGAAGGTGGTGCCCGAGGTAAGCTTCTTGCGCTCCAGCAGCACGGTATCGGTCCAGCCAAGTTTGCCGAGATGATAGGCTGCCGAGCAGCCGACAATGCCGCCGCCAATGACCACGGCTTTCGCCGTTTTCGGTAATTCCTTCGTCATTTATCGGTCCTGTTCAAAGGCATGATAGGCGCGCTCGAAGCGCACGAGATTTTCGGCCGTGTAGCCGGCGTAATCGAAATCGATGCTGGAATGAATTTCCGAAATCATGCTCCACAGCGTCTCGCGCATCAGCGAGGCGCATTTCATCGCGGCATAGCGCCGGCTGAGATCACCGGTCAGCGGCCGGTCGAAATAGGTCTCCAGCATCGTGTGCTCGGCCGCTTCCGAGAGCTCGTTGTTGGAGGCCAATCCACCAAGATCGAAAAGCGGCGTGTTGAAACCGGCATAGTCCCAGTCGATCAGCCAGAGGCGCTTGCCGTCATCGAGAAGGTTGGCGGCCAGCAGGTCGTTGTGGCCGAAGGCGATCTCGAAAGGCCCTGCCGCTTCTTCCAGCGTCTCAGCCCTGCCGACGAGTCCCGGCAGCAGAGGAAGATAGGCGCTCTCCGACGCCTTCAGATTGGCGGCGTAATCGCGGATGACGTGGAAGACCCAGAAGATCATCGCCTGGCCGCGGAAATGCCGGGCGATGTCGCGATGGCAGGCGCGCACCAGGGGCAAGACCCGGGAGAGCATTTGCGGCGTCCTGATATCCTCCGGCGAAAGCGCCCTCGCCTCGATATAGTCGAGCACCAGGACGCCCGGCGAATGGTGGATGACCGCTGGCGATATGCCGGCGGCATGGGCGGCACGGCTTGCGGCAAGCTCGTTCTGCCGGCTGATGTGATGGATCGGAATATCGGTGCCGAGCCTGACCACGCAGCGTGCGACGGCATCGCTGACCAGATAGTTTCTGTTGGTGATGCCGCCTGCTATCGGCGAGATTTCGATCGGGCCTTGCCAGATGCCAAGCGCATGAATCCTATCTTCAGGCGTCATGCTTATTCCCCCAGAGCATGATGCCGAAAAGTGTGAGCGGTTTTCGGACGACATTATGCTCTAACTATATAATGTAGAACAGGATTCAGATTTTAGGCCGACCCGGCCTAAAATCATCCTGTTCGACCCCTGTCGAAATGATGGGGCAGGGGAGGATCGGCGTCAAGCAGCGGTGCGCTTAGATCGTCTTGCCGGCGGCATCGAAGACGTGGCAGCGGGCCGGATCGAAGGAAGCCTTCACATTGGCGCCGCGCTCCACCTTCTGCTGGCCGTCGAGCGCAACGGTCAGAAGTTGGCTATCCGGCGTCGTGGTGTAGAGCATGGTGGCGCCGCCGAGATTTTCGACGAGATCGACGTTGATGGTCGAGAGCGTGATGGCGCCTTCGGCCAGCGAAAGATGCTCGGGGCGGATGCCGAAGGTGACCTCCTCCCCCGCCCCGCCTTTCAGCCGGCGCGGCAGGCGGACCGAATTGCCGCAGACATGGATGCTGGTTTCGGTCTCGCCGACCTGCTCGATGCGGGCCTTCAGAAAATTCATCTTCGGGCTGCCGATGAAGCCGGCGACGAAGCGGTTGGCCGGGTTGTTGTAGAGATCGAGCGGCGCGCCGACCTGTTCGATACGGCCGGAATTCAACACCACGATCTTGTCCGCCATCGTCATGGCTTCGACCTGGTCATGGGTGACATAGATCATCGTATTGCCGAGGCTGCGGTGCAGGCGGGAGATCTCGACGCGCATCTGCACGCGCAGTTCGGCATCGAGATTCGACAGCGGTTCGTCGAACAGGAAGATCCGCGGTTCGCGCACGATGGCGCGGCCGATGGCGACACGCTGGCGCTGGCCGCCGGAGAGCGCCTTCGGCTTACGCTCCAAGAGCTTCTCGATCTGCAATATCTCGGCGGCGCGCTTCACCTTCGGCTGGATATCGGCCTTCTTGTAACCCGCCGTCTCCAGGCCGAAGGCGAGGTTTTTATAGACCGACATGTGGGGATAGAGCGCATAGGACTGGAAAACCATGGCGATGCCGCGCTTGGCAGGAGCCACCTCGTTCATGCGCTCGTTGTCGAGCAGCAGCCCGCCGCCGGTGATCTCCTCGAGACCGGCGATCATACGCAGCAGGGTCGATTTTCCGCAGCCCGAGGGGCCGACAAAAACGACGAATTCGCCGGGATCGATCGTCAGGTCGATGCCATGGATCACATCCAGCGAGCCGTAGCGCTTCTCGACCTTCTGAAGAACGACACTGGTTGCCATCTTCTCAAACCCTCTCTTCTTATTTTACCGGTTACTTCGTTCTTGCGCGCCAATCGGCGTATTTCGGACTGTCGGGACCAACCGGTAGCGGCACGTCAGCGCCGCTGTCGGAAGACTGGTAGATGGCGGTGACGAGTTCCAGCGCGCGGCGGGCGTCCTTCGTCGTCACCGGCAGCGGCGCATGGCCACTGAGGAAAGCGTGGAACTGGCCCATCTGGGTGGTGAAACGCGGCGCAACCGGCTGCCAGTCGCCAACCACCCGTTCGATCTGCTCCCGCACATCGTCATTCGCGGCGATGATCTTCCAGGGGTCCTTGCCGGGGGTATAGGGCTCGTGGCTGCTTTCGAAAGTGACATTCTCGAAGTGCAGCCTGAGCCGGCTAATCTGTTCCTGCGAACCAAGCGTACAAGACAGCGAGACAAAGGCGCCGTTTTCCATCAGCAAGCTGGCGGAGGCACAATCCTCGACCTCGATATCGTTGACACGGGTGGCGACGCGGCCGAAGACCCTGGCCGCCGGGCCCATCAGATGCATCAGCATGTCGTGCAGATGCAGGGCATGGGTGACGAGCACGCCGCCAAGCTCCGTCGCCCATTTGCCACGCCAAGGCACGGCGTAATATTCCGGCTTGCGCAGCCAGAAGGTTTCGACCGAAGCGGTATAGGGCTTGCCGGCAATACCGGCGTCGATGATCCGCTTGGCCTTCTGAATGCCGTCGCCGTAACGGTACTGGAAGATCGGCATGAGCACGCCCTTGGCGGTCTTTTCCGCTTCCATGATGGTATCGACGGCGGCAAGCGAGCCCGTCAGCGGCTTTTCGCAGACGACATGTTTACCGGCAGCCAGGGCCGCGACAACCTGTTCCAGATGGATGCCGGGAGGGGTGCAGATATCGATGATGTCGATCGTGTCGTCGGCCAGCAGTTCCGCAAAAGAGGTGGTGCGCCGTTCGATGCCGAACTCGTCGCCGACCGCCGCCATGCGCTGCTCGTTTAGGTCGCAGATCGCCACGACCCTGAACTTATCGGAATGCGGCAGGTAACCTTCGACGATGTGGGAGCGGCCGATACCGCAACCAACGATCGCCACCGTCCTGATGCTCATGTCGCTCTTTCCCGTTATCGCCATCAACGCTTCATACCCGTCGTGGCGATGCCCTCGATCAGCAGGCGCTGGAAGAACAGGAAGAAGAAGAACACCGGCACGAGCGTCAGCGTCGACATGGCGAACAAACCGCCCCAATCCGATGCACTGGTGGAATCGACGAAAGTGCGCAGGCCGAGCTGGATCGTATAAGTGTTCATATCGTTCAGGTAGATCAGCGGACCGAAGAAATCGTCCCAGGTCCAGATGAAGGAGAAGATCGCAGCCGTTGCCATCACCGGCAGCGACAGTGGCAGCATGATCTTCCAGTAGATGCGCCAAGCGCTGCAGCCATCCATCATCGCCGCCTCATCGAGTTCGCGCGGGATGCCGCGGAAGAACTGCACCATCAGGAAGATGAAGAAGGCATCGCTTGCCAGGAACTTCGGCACGACAAGCGGCAGGATGGTGTTGACCCAGCCGAGATCGAGAAAGAGCACATATTGCGGGATCAGCGTCACGTGATAGGGGATCATCAACGTGCCGAGCATGATCGCGAACCAGAAGTTCCGGCCGACAAAACGCAGCCGCGCAAAGGCGAAGGCTGTCAGCGAACAAGCGATGACATTGCCTGTCACCACCAGCAGCGAGATGACCAGCGAATTCCAGAAGAACCGGCCGAAGCTGACATCGAGGCCGACCCAACCGCGCGCATAGGAGGAGAAATCGATCGACGACGGGATGAGCGAGGTCGACGAGAAGATCTCGTTTTCCGGCCTGACCGACGCCGAAACCATCCACAACAGCGGATAGAGCATGAGAAGTGAAGCAGCGATCAGCAGGGCGTGGATGATCAGCGACGCCGGCAGGCTGCGTTTGGTGATGTCGGATGGCGGCCTGGCCGCAGTGACGGAAGCGGTCATCTCAGTCATCGTAGTGCACCCAATAACGCGAGGTCAGGAAGGAGAAGGCGGTGAAGATCGCGATGATCAACACCAGGATCCAGGCGAGCGCGGAAGCATAGCCCATGCGGAAATTGCCGAAGGCTTCCTGATAGAGGTAGAGCGTGTAGAACAGCGTCGAGTTGATCGGACCGCCGGTGCCGCCGGATATGATGAAGGCCGGCGTGAAGGCCTTGAAAGCATCAATCGTCTGGACGACGGCATTGAAAAAGATCACCGGCGTCAGAAGTGGCAGCGTGATCTTGTAGAATTGCCGGAACTTGGAGGCGCCGTCGAGGCTCGCGGCCTCATACATATCCTGCGGGATCTGGCGCAGGCCGGCCAGGAAAATAATCATCGGCGAGCCGAACTGCCAGACGGACAGCGCCACCAGCGTGTAGATCGAATAGCTCGGATGCGAGATCCAGCTCGGACCTTCGATGCCGAAATGCGACAGCGCGGCATTGACGAGGCCATCGCTGGCGAAAAGCTGACGCCAGAGCACGGCGATCGCCACGCTACCGCCCAGCAGTGACGGCAGATAGAAGATGGCACGATAGATCGACAGCCCGCGCAGGCCGCGGTTCAGCGCCATGGCGACCAGCAAGGCGAAGGTCAGCTTGAACGGCACCGAGAAGACGACATAGGTCAGGGTGACATGCATAGCAGCCGAGAATTTCGGATCCGCCGTGGCGATGCGCACGTAATTCGCCATTCCCACCCACCGCGGCGACTGAAGCATGTCAAAGTCGGTGAAGGAGAGGTAGAGCGAAATCAGGGCCGGCCCGAGCGTCAGCCCGAAAAAGCCGATGAGCCATGGAAGAAGGAAGAGATAGCCGGGAGCATTGGCATTCCACAGACGCCTGAAGCGTCCTTCGGCCACGGCCCCCTGATATCTTTCCACATTGATGGCCCCTGCGGGCGTGCGCATCGCATTGCTCATACGGGATCAGCCTCGTGCGAGAATCTGCGTGATTTCAGCGACAAGCTGTTTGCCGCCGTCGGAGGGAGACAGCTGTCCGAAGCCGACCTGTTCGGCGATGTTGCGTAACATCAGCTCTCCTTCACCGGCGCCGGCCGGCGGCGGCGGCGGCAATTTGCCGGCGAGATCGCCAAGGCCACTGACATAGGCCAGCGCAATCTTGCCGTTCTCATCAAGCTTCGCCGCCACGACCTCGCGCATGGCGCTCGATTCCGGAATTCCGCGTTCGACATCCAGAAGCAGCGCTGCCTCGGGGTTCTTGACGAAGAAATTGACGTAGTCCACGGCCAGGTCCACGGCTTTCGACTGGGCGGAGACCGAGAAGAACATCGAAGGCTTGCGATAATGGCCGCCCTTCGAATCCGCCTTGACGCGCATGTAGTTGGTCAGCGCCAGCTTGTCCTTGTTCATTGCCTGATAGGCGACGAATTGGTTGGAATGGGCAAAACCGGCGGCCGACTTGCCGAGCGAAACCGTATTGGTGTCGATATCGTTCTTGTCGAGGGCCTGGACATCGGCAGGAACGCAGGCGCCGGCCGCACGGAACTTGGCCCACATGTCGTACCATTCGGAGGCATCGTCCACGTCGAAGGCGATCTTACCGTCGGCGGTATAAAGCGCCTTGCCGCGCTGGCGCAGCCAATTTTCAAACAGCGGTTCACCGCCGCTGCCGTCGGCCATGCCGAACATGCCCTTGCGCTTGCCTGCCTTGGTGATCTCAGCCCCCATGCGTGCGAATTCTTCCCAGGTGGTCGCCTGGGTCGGCAGATCGACGCCGGCTTCCTTGAAGGCGGTGGTGTTCAGGACCGTGGCGGCCGAATTCGCCCCAAGGCTGACGCCATAGAGATGGCCGTCGACGCTGCCGCCTTCGATCTGCGCCTTGTCGAAATCGTCGAGGTTCAGCTTGGCCGGCATATAGGATTCGAGCGGGGCGAGCGCGCCGCGCCGCGCATACTGGACAATATAGCGATAGTCCATCTGGATGACATCGGGCGCGTTGCGGCCGGCGACCTGGGTCGCAAGGCGCGGCCAGTAGTCGCCCCAGCCGAGGAATTCGCCGGTGATCGACGTGCCCGGCTTCTTCGTCTGATAGAGCTGCGATACCTTGTTGGTGCGGTCGGCGCGCGGCTGCGAACCCCACCACAGGAGACGCAGGCGCGTTTCCTGTGCCAAAGCGCTGGTTCCCAGCGCCGAGAGCGAAAGAAGCGTCGCTCCTCCCGCAACGAAATTACGTCTGCTTACACGTAGGCTCATTTTTTCCTCCTCCAAAAGGGAAGCGCCTCCACACGCTTCCGAACCTAGTTACCCTTGCATAAATAACTAATTGGTTACAAGCTACGGGCAAAGCGGCGAGCGTGTCAAGCGGTGTCGCTCGCAGGCTCTTCAAATTCGGTTTTTACAATTTCGCACCGAAGGCTTATGAGCGCAACATGTGAAGACGGAGGTGGAGAGATGAACGACAGCGGGGAGAATGGGGGAAAGAAAAGGTCTCGACGCCCATCGGCAGAACGGACGACCCAACGCGATCCGGAGCGGACACGCGCTGCTATCCTTGATGCCGCAACCCGGGAATTTGCCGAAAACGGCATGGGCGGGGCTCGCGTCGATGCGATCGCCGAGCGCGCCGGCACCAACAAGCGCATGCTCTATCATTATTTCGGCGACAAGGAGCAGCTCTACCTCAGAGTGCTCGAGGAAGCCTATGTCGGCATCCGCACCGCCGAACGCGCGCTGCATATCGGCGACCGCAGCCCGGAGGAAGGCATCGGCGAATTGGCACTCTTCACCTGGCGTTATTTTCTCCAGCATCCGGAATTCCTCAGCCTGCTCGGCACGGAAAATCTGCACCGGGCCCGCTGGCTGCGGCAGTCCGTCCGGCTCAAGGAACTGCATTCGCATCTGATCGGCGAGCTTTCGGACGTGCTCGAGCAAGGAAAGAAGCAGGGCGTCTTCATCGAGACCGCCGATCCCCTGCATGTCTACCTGACGATCGCCTCGCTCGGTTATTTCTACCTGTCCAACCAGTATACGCTTTCGACGATCTTCGGCCGCGACCTGATCGAGCCGACCCATCTCAATGCTTGGGAAAGGCATATCGTCCACGTCACGCTCGCCTCGATCAAGCGCTGAATCTCGAAATTCGGATTTGACTATTGACAGCCGCGCCGCTCTTCTGCCATCAAGTAACTGTTTAGTTACCGGCTTGGGAGGGCCGCGCCAGGATGCCCGCTCCCGCCGCAAAAACCTGCTGGGAGGAAAAAATGGCACGCTTGGGGATCATCTTGCACGGCGTCACCGGCCGCATGGGTTACAATCAGCACCTGGTGCGTTCTATCCTCGCCTTCCGCGACCAGGGCGGCATCACGCTGAAATCGGGTGAGAAACTCGAGATCGATCCGATCATCGTCGGGCGCAACGGCGCCAAGATGGAAGAGCTGGCGAAGAAGCATAACATCAAGCGCTGGTCGACCGATCTCGATGCAGCCCTCGCCAATCCCGACGACACGATCTTCTTCGACGCCGGCACGACGCTGATGCGGGCCGAGCTGCTGTCTAAGGCGCTCGATGCCGGCAAGCATGTCTATTGCGAGAAGCCGATTTCCGACGATCTGCAGGTGGCACTCGACCTTGCCCGCAAGGCGCGCGGCTCCGGCCTCAAACACGGCGTGGTACAGGACAAGCTCTTCCTGCCCGGTCTGCGCAAGCTGGCGCTGCTGAGGGATTCCGGCTTCTTCGGCAAGATCCTCTCGGTGCGCGGCGAATTCGGCTACTGGGTTTTCGAAGGCGATTGGGGCGTGCCCGCCCAGCGCCCGTCCTGGAACTACCGCAAGAGCGACGGCGGCGGCATCATCCTCGATATGCTCTGCCATTGGCGCTACGTGCTCGACAATCTATTCGGGGAGGTCAAGGCCGTATCCTGCCTCGGTGCTACGCATATTCCGCGCCGTATCGACGAGCAGGGCAAGCCTTATGATTGCGACACGGACGATGCGGCCTATGCGACCTTCGAGCTCGAAGGCGGCGCGATCGCGCAGATCAATTCCTCCTGGGCGGTTCGCGTCCGCCGCGACGACCTCGTCACATTCCAGGTCGACGGCACGCATGGTTCAGCCGTTGCCGGCCTGACGAAATGCTGGAGCCAGCACCGCGTCAACACGCCGAAACCGGTGTGGAACCCGGACCAGCCGCAGACGATCGACTTCTACAAGACCTGGGACGAGGTTCCGGACACACAGGCCTTCGACAACGGCTTCAAGGCGCAGTGGGAAATGTTCATCCGCCATGTTGTCGAAGATGCGCCGTGGCCCTATGGGCTGGAAGCTGGCGCCAAGGGCGTACAGCTTGCCGAACTCGGCCTGAAATCCTGGGCCGAGCGCCGCTGGCTCGACGTTCCCGCGCTGGAGTTCTGAGCCGTGACGACGATCAATCTCCCTCTTGACGGCAAGATCGTTCCCTACACGCTGACCGGCACGCCGATCGCGCTCGCCAAGCGCGACGCCAAGGCCTTTCCGCGCATCGCCTTTGCCGCCGCCCATGTGGTCGCCGATCCGCTCGCCGACAACGATCCGTGGCTGACGCCGGCGATCGATTGGGAGCGGACGCTCGCCTTCCGCCACCGGCTCTGGGACCTCGGCCTCGGCGTTGCCGAAGCGATGGATACGGCGCAGCGCGGCATGGGCCTCGGCTGGCCGGAAGCGCGCGACCTGATCCGCCGGGCGCTCAGTGAGGCGGCCGGCCGCAAGGATGCGCTGATCGCCTGCGGCGCCGGCACCGACCATCTGACGCCGGGACCTGACGTCACTATCGACACGATCCTCCGGGCCTATGAGGAGCAGATCGAAACCGTGGAGGCGGCCGGTGGCCGTATCATCCTGATGGCGAGCCGGGCGCTTGCCGCCGCAGCAAAAGGGCCGGACGACTATGTAAGCGTCTATGACCGCATCCTTCGCCAGGTCAAGGAACCCGTCATCATCCACTGGCTGGGCGAAATGTTCGACCCGGCGCTTGAGGGATATTGGGGCAACGGTGATCACATCGAGGCCATGTCCACCTGCCTCGAGGTGATCGAGGCCCATGCCGACAAGATCGACGGCATCAAGATCTCGCTGCTCTCCAAGGAGAAGGAAGTGGCGATGCGCCGCCGGCTGCCGAAAGGCGTGCGCATGTATACCGGCGACGATTTCAACTATGCCGAACTGATCGCCGGCGACGAAGAGGGCCATTCCGACGCGCTGCTCGGCATTTTCGACGCCATCGCGCCGGCAGCCTCGGCAGCGCTCGAGGCGCTCGGCCGCAAGAGCAACCATGAATTCTTCGACCTGCTGGAGCCGACCGTGCCGCTGTCGCGCCACATCTTCAAGGCGCCGACCCGCTTCTACAAGACCGGCGTCGTCTTCCTCGCCTATCTCAACGGCCTGCAGGATCATTTCGTCATGGTCGGCGGCCAACAGAGCACCCGCTCGTTGACACATCTGGCCGAACTCTTCCGCCTGGCCGACAAGGCCCGGGTTCTCGCCGATCCGGAACTCGCAACGGCGCGCATGAAACAGGTGCTTGCCGTCCACGGCGTCAACTGAAGCACGGGCTGCTGCATAATTTTGTCCTTAAGTCGGAACCGATTTGAGGACAAAATTATGCAGCAATTCAAAATGCTACAGCGTCCTTTGCGCGTCTGAAGAGACGCGCGGCGCTGTAGTGATGGGAGGAGAATGACATGCGGGTCGAAGGACTTTCGATCAACCTGGCGACGATCCGCGAGCAATGCGGTTTCGCCGAGGCCGTCGATATCTGCCTGAAACACGGCATCACTTCGATTGCGCCGTGGCGCGACCAGGTCGCCAAGGTCGGTCTCGACGAGGCGGTGCGGATCGTCAAATCGAACGGCATCAAGCTGACCGGCCTTTGCCGCGGCGGCTTCTTCCCGGCGGCGAACGATGCCGACTGGCAGAAAAACCTCGACGACAACAGACGGGCCATCGATGAGGCGGCAGCATTTTCCGCCGATTGCCTCGTGCTCGTCGTCGGCGGTCTGCCGGGCGCTTCGAAGGATATCGTCGCAGCCCGCCAAATGGTGTTCGACGGCATCGCCGCCGTTTTGCCGCATGCACAGGCCTCGGGCGTCAAGCTCGCCATCGAACCGCTGCATCCGATGTATGCCGCCGACCGTGCCTGCGTGAACACGCTCGGTCAGGCGCTCGATATGTGCGAGCAGCTCGGCGAGGATGTCGGCGTTGCGGTCGATGTCTACCATGTCTGGTGGGATCCCGATCTTGCCAACCAGATCACCCGCGCCGGCCGCATGAAACGCATCTTCGCGCATCACATCTGCGACTGGCTGGTGCCGACAAAGGACATGCTGCTCGACCGCGGCATGATGGGCGATGGTGTGATCGACCTCAAAGGCATAAGACGGATGGTGGAGGCCGCCGGTTTCTTCGGCGCGCAGGAGGTGGAGATCTTTTCGGCCGAGAACTGGTGGAAACGCCCGGCCGACGAAGTGATCGCCACCTGCGTCGAGCGCTTCAGGAGCTGCTGCCAGGCCTAATTTTCATTATAAGTTTCATCACGCATGCAGGAGGATCATTCGATGGAGAAACGCCGTTTTGCCCTGATCGGTACGGGAAACCGCGGCACCACCATGTGGGGCAAGGATCTGCTTGCCGGCTGGCGCGAACATGTCGACCTGACCGCGATCGTCGAGAAGAATTCGCTGCGCGGCGAGCGCGCCCGCAACATGATCGGCAGCAATGCGCCGCTCTACGAAAACATTGATTCGATGCTTGCTGAGCAGAAGCCGGATCTCGTCATCGTCTGTACGCCCGACCATACGCATGACGATATCGTCGTGCGGGCGCTGGAGTCCGGCATCGACGTCATTACCGAAAAGCCGATGACGACCTCGGTCGAAAAGATTCGCCGGATTCTGGATGCCGAAAAGCGCACTGGTCGCCGGGTCGACGTGTCCTTCAACTATCGCTATGCACCGACGGCTGCGAAGATCAAGGAATTGCTGAATGCCGGCGAGATCGGCCGGGTCACGTCAGTCGATTTTCATTGGTATCTGAATACCAAGCACGGCGCCGACTACTTCCGCCGCTGGCATGCCTATACGGAGAATTCCGGCAGTCTGTTCGTCCACAAGGCAACGCATCATTTCGATCTGCTGAACTGGTATCTCGACAGCGATCCCGATGCCGTCACCTCCTTCGCCGACCTGCAGAATTACGGCCGCAAGGGCCCGTTCCGCGGCCCGCGCTGCAAGCTCTGTCCGCACGCGCATGAATGCGACTACTACCTCGATCTCGAGGCCGATCCTTTCCTCGATTCGCTTTACGAGGATCCCTCGAAGATCGACGGCTACTTCCGAGACGGCTGCGTCTTCCGCGAGGACATCGACATTCCCGATACGATGGTGGTGTCGCTCCGTCACCGCAACAACGTCCATGTCTCCTATTCGCTGAACACCTTCCAGCCGATCGAAGGCCATCACCTCGCCTTCAACGGCACCAAAGGGCGCATCGAGCTTCGCCAATATGAGGCCCAGCCCTGGGAAGAGCCGAAGGAGGACACGATCCTCCTCATCCGCAATTTCCCTGATGGTAAGGAGGCTGTGGAGCGCATCGTCGTTCCGCATTTCACCGGCGGCCATTACGGCGGCGACGACCGGATGCGCAACATGATCTTCAAACCCGATACGGAAGACAGGCTCGCCCAGCGCGCCGGCACGCGGGCGGGCGCCATGTCCGTGCTTTGCGGTATTGCCGCGCTGGAGAGCTCGCGCACCGGCAAGGTGGTCAACATTGCCGATCTCATGCCCGAACTTGCCGATGACGGTTCGCCGAATTCGCTTAGAGCGTCGCGCTGATATCATCGCCTGAGCCGCTCAACGCACCTCAGGCGATGTTTTCGAGATTTACCAGGTGGATCTGGTAGAGCAGCGGCTGGCCGGTCACGAAGCGCTCTATCTCGTCCACCGCCATCTCGCCGAGGCGCGCCCGTTCCAGCCCGATGGCGCCGGCGATATGCGGTGTCAGAAAGACATTCGGCAGATCGTAGAAAGCAGAGCCCGCCTCCGGGATCTCCGGATCGGTGACATCGAGGACCGCGTCGATGCGGCCGGTCTTCAGCGCCGAAAGCAAGGCGGCCTCATCGATGAGAATGCCGCGCGCCGTGTTGATGAGCGTCGCGCCGTCCTTCATCAGCGACAGCCTTCGCGCATCGATCATATGCTGTGTCGACGGCAGCGACGGCGCATGCAGGGAAACGATATCCGCTTGCCGCATCAATTCGTCGAGATCGACCTTTTCCGTTCCGAGGGCCGCTGCCTCGGCGGCATCAAGCGTCGGGTCGGCGAGCAGCAATCTATAGTCAAAGGGTTTCAGGAGCTCGATCACGCGCCGGCCGATGCGCGACGCGCCGACGATACCGACGGTGCGGCGGTAATTTCCGATCGCTTCGCGCTGCATCGGATGGGTCCGATTGCGGTTGCGATCGGCGACGTAGAGATCGCGAAAACGGAAGACCCGCTTGCCGGCGAAAATGATCGCCGCCAGCGTGAATTCGGCCACCGGAACGGCATTGGCCTCGGCCGAATGGCTGACCGGGATACCGGCTTCGAAGATGGCGTCGTCGATGACGCCCTTTACCGTGCCCGCCGCATGGACGATGAGCTTAAGATGCGGCGCCGCGGCGGGGATTTCGGGCCCGACATAAGGCCCGCCCCAGCCGGTGATCAGGATTTCGGCTTGGGCCAGCAGACGCCTCGCGCGCTCGTCGTCGAAGCGCTGCAGCGGCTTGGAATCCAGCAGGCGACCGAAGCCGCTCAGCCGGCGCAGGAGCTCATCCGGCAGGACATGCTCCGTGCGCGACGGTTGCATGGCAAGGACAATGGCCGGCTGGCTCATGGCATTTGTCCCGGCGCTTCGATGGCGCTGACCGTCACGCCCTTTTCCTTCACCAGGGCCTCCAGCGTTGCCATGTCAGGCACTTTCGGCGGGATCGTCCAGACAGACGAGACAGCAGCGGGATCGTCAAGTGCGAGCACCGCCGTAACCAGGATTGTTTCACCGGCCGGAATCTGCCCGCGTAGCTGCGGCACGAGGGTTTTCGCGACGATCACATTGGTGTTGGGCATTGCCTTCTGGACAATACCCGAACGTTTGACCGAAGAGCCGAGATCGAGAATGCCGGTGAAATCGGCTTCGCCGATCGCATAGGCAACCCCACCTGAAGCGGACAGCGTGTCCAGCTCGAAATCCCGGCGGCCGATGGCAAATCCGCCTTCGGCAATCCGCAGCGGCCCGCTTGTCCTGATCCGGTGGAGGCGGATATGCCAGGGATCGGCGGGCACGAGCCAGGTTTCGACGTCGACATCGGCAAAAGGCGACCATTTCGCATACAGCACGTCGCCTGCGAGCTTGGCTTCCTCGTTCGTTTCGCGGACGCGGTAGTGCAGGCCGTCATCGCTGAAGGCAAGCGCTGAATCGAAGGCGGCAAGTGCAAAGGCACGCTCATCGGCCTCCACGCTAAAGCCGTAGCGAGTGGAATAAGCGAACTTCGCGTATTTTTCCGAGCCGCACCGCATCTGCAGGTTTTCCTGGCCGGAAGACAGCGCCACGACATCGCCGCCCGCCCGCATGATCACCATGCCGGGATGACGCTGGGGGACGACATCAGGAGCCTGCTCCGGCTCCTGTTCCGTAGCGGTCCAGAACGGATGATCCTCGGGGATCGCCAGCGGCAGAAAGGCCTTGAAGGCCCAGTAGGGCGAGCCGGCGGAATTGTAGCTCTCCGACATCAGCAGGTTCGGATAGCCGAAGCCGATCGACAGCACACCGTCGCGATCGGCAATCGGCTTGTCCTTCCACCAGCGTAGATGTTGCAGGCAGAGATGCTTGACCTCCCCCCAAGGCAGAGCCTCGACATCGGCAAAGGCGAGCGCCGACCAGAAGCCGGCGCAGGCAAAGCGATAGGTCAGGCTGCGGCCGAAGGGGATCGTCGCCCCGTCAGCGGCAAACCAGTGCCGGAAATCCCGGGCGAAGAGGACCGCGCGCTCGCGGTAGCGCTTTGCATAATCGTCGTCGACGAGCTTCGAATAGATCAGGCCATAGAAATGCATGGCGAAGGGAATGTAGTGGTCGATGCGGCGGACGTTTCCGTCACGATACCAGCCGTCGCCGATATAGAAGCCTTCGAGCTCCTCGAGATATTGCCGCGTCAGGCTGCGGTCGAAATCGGCGCCGAGACGATCGAGCGCGATATCGACGAAGATCCGGAAGAATTTCCAGTTGTTGTCGGCATAGTCGAACTGCCGGGCATGCTTGAGATAGGCGACGACATTGCCGCGGGCGCGCGCATCGAGCGGCTCCCAGATCTTTTCGGGCACCAGCGCCAAGGCAAAACCGAGAGCGGCAAGCTCGACCATCCGCTGATCGCGGCCGTTGACCGTTCCCCAATATTCGGGATTGGCGGGATCGGTGCCGTTTGCGAGGCCTTCGGCAAAACGATGCCAATAGGCGAAGTCGCCATTGCCGGCGCCAAGCGGCGCCAATCCCCAGAGCGGGCGGGCGAAGCCTTCGAGATCGGCCGCCGCCCGGTCGAAATGGGCGGCGCCGCCATTGAGGGTGACGCGGGCATTACCCTTCGAGAAACAGGCAAGCAGCGGATCGAAGAGCGCAAGCAGGGCGCGGCTCATATCGGCGCGACTTTCCAGCGGATTGCCGGCGAGCGGGTTGGCGCTGGCGGGATCATAGGGCATCGGTATCACTCACGGGTTCTAGAGCATGATGCCGAAAAATGTGAGCGGTTTCGGACGATATCATGCTCTAACTCTTTATTTTAGAACAGGATTCAGATTTTAGGCCGACTTGGCCTAAAATCATCCTGTTCTAGGCGTTCGGAACAGTCCCTCCCGGAATGGGAACGACCGCCTGGCAGATGTGGCGGGCAGAGGCTGTCCTGTTGCGGAAACGGGACAGCATCAGGGAAACGGCCTCGCGCCCGAGGGCAGCGCGGTCGACACGCATGGTGGAAAGCTGCGGATTGGTCATCTGCGCGCAGGGCAGATCGTCGAAGCCGACAATCGCGAAATCCTCCGGCACACGCAGCCCGGCCTCGGTGACGGCCTCGAGGACGCCGACGGCAATGAAGTCATTCATGCAGAAGGCGGCAGTAAAACCGGCATTCTCGGCAAGTGCTGCTGCCGTGCGTTCATGCGCCTCTCGGCTGGCGCTGCCTTGAAGTGTCAAGGACACCAGACGGCCCTCGGCGCCGGGGACGGCAGCGATCGCCGCCTCGAAACCGCGCACGCGCTCGCGGATCGTGTGGCGGTGGGAGCCGCTCAGATGCAGGATGCGACGATGGCCGGCTTCGGTCAGCCGGCGGGTGGCCTCGTAGGCGCCAAAGAAATTAGCCGGCGAAACGCCGTCAAACTGCATCCTTGGATCAGTGCCGTTGACAAGAACGGTCGGTGTCATGCTGGCTTGCAGCCAGCCGCGCAACATCTCGTTCGGATCGATACCGACGAGAAAGAGACCTTCGGCCCCAGCCGTCTGCATATAGTCCCGCACGGCATCCGGGGTGGTTCGATCCTCGCGGACCAACCGGACGTCGAAGGGCATGCCCGCTTCGGCAGCGCCGGCGCGCAGGCCGTCGACAATGGCTTCATAGAAGACGCTGAGAGTGCCGGTGACGCCGTCGCTGGCAATCAACGCCAGCCCGCCGGCAACGGCTTCGGAAGCCGGTTTGACGGGATAGCCGTGCTCGGCTGCCACCTTCAATATCTGGCGGCGGACGGTTTCGCTGATACCAGGTTCGTTGGCGAGCACGCGCGACACCGTGGAGACGGAGACCCCGGCCAATGTAGCTATATCGGCCTGACGCGGCCGTCTGATCTTTTGGTCGTTCATAGGCAAACATTATGCAAGTAATGCAAATTTGCAAGAAAATGCTTACTTCTTGCAATAAAATTTTTTTTGCGTAATCTGTTTGCCGAAGTGCCCGATAACGCCGTTGGAGGATGGCAGCGGGCAGTTGGGACAAGGAGGATAATCATGCAGGTCAATCGCCGTTCATTTCTGATGGGTTCAGCCGGTGCGGCCGCTGGTCTCGCCCTCGGCGCCGGAAGCGCCATTCCGGCCTTTGCCGAAGGCGCACAACTGCGTGCCATGTGGTGGGGGTCCAACGACCGCGCCAAGCGCACGCTCGATGTTGCCAAGCTTTATCAGTCGAAGACGCCTGGCGTCACTCTCGTCGGCGAATCGCTGTCGGGCGACGGCTACTGGACGAAGCTCGCAACACAGATGGCTGGCCGCTCGATCGCCGACATCTTCCAACTCGAGCCAGGAACGATCTCAGACTATTCGAAGCGCGGCGCCTGCCTGCCGCTCGATGAATTCGTCCCTTCCACGCTGGACGTTAAGTCCTTCGGCGCCGACATGCTGAAACTGACCACCATTGACGGCAAGCTCTATGGTGTTGGCCTCGGCCTCAACTCCTTCTCGATGTTTTTCGACACCGTCGAATTCGAAAAGGCGGGCATCCCGCTGCCGACGCCCGATCTCACCTGGGATGAGTATGCCAAGCTCGCCGTTGAACTCGCCAAGTCTTCCGGCAAGGGCGGCGGCCCCTATGCGGCGCGCTACGCCTACGTGTTCGATGCCTGGCTGCGCCAGCGCGGCAAAAGCCTCTTTGCGAGGGAAAGCGTTGGGCTCGGCTTCACGGCCGACGATGCCAGGGAATGGTTCGACTACTGGGAGAAACTGCGTAAGGCGGGCGGCACCGTTGCTGCCGACGTGCAGACGCTCGATCAGAACACGATCGACACCAATTGCCTTGGTCTCGGCAAATCGGTGATCGGCATGGCCTATTCAAACCAGATGATCGGCTATCAGCTGATCATCAAGAACAAGCTCGGTATCACCATGCTGCCGCGCGAAAAGAAGGGCGGTCCATCCGGCCATTATTACCGTCCGGCACTGATCTGGAGTGTGGGCGCTACGACCAAGCAGGGCGAAGCTGCTGCGAAGTTCATCAGCTTCTTTGTCAACGATCCCGAAGCCGGCAAGATTCTCGGTGTGGAACGCGGCGTGCCAATGTCGCCTACCGTGCGCGAAGCCATCCTGCCGCAGCTCAACCCGACGGAGCAGGAAACGGTCAAATACGTGAACCTGCTCAAGGATCAGGTCGGCGAGTATCCGCCGCCGGTGCCGATGGGAGCAACCCAATTCGACCAGCGCGTGCTGCGCCCGCTTTGTGACGAACTCGCCTTCGAACGGATTTCGCCCGCCGATGCGGCGACCCGGCTCATCGAAGAGGGTAAGGCAACGATCAAGGGATGATCGGTCGCCCGACATGAGGAGAGGCCCGCAACACCCCGGCGGGCCTCTCCGTTTTTCAGGCCTCTGTTTTCCGGACTATCAGTTGCCCAGGTTTTCGACCACGCGCCAGTCCGGCCGGCCAAGATCGAACGGCCATGCATGCACATCCTGGTCGTTGAAATAGACGACCTCCTGCAGATTCGGGAAGGCGCTCTGCTTCAATGTGGCAGTTTCGATCCACGGCCTGATATAGGCGTCGCCGCCTTCATAGCCGAGCTCCGCCACCCAGATCGGCTTTCCGTAGCCGGCGACGAGATCATAGCCCTGCTTCAGTGCTTCCGAGAACGTCCGGTGCTCCTTGTAGGCAAGCTCGTCGTAGCGCTGCAGGCCGAAGACCGAGAGCCCGACGAGATCGACATAATCGTCGCCGGGATAGTAGGCCTGAAGGCCAGGCTCTCCCTTCGGCGACCACATGAGCTGTGTGCCGGGCGCCTCCTTGCGGACGATGTCCATCATCCGCTTGTAGGCCGTGATATAGTCCTGCGGGCTCCAGCCAGACCAGGAAAACCGCCCTGACTTATCCTCCATCTCCTGTCCCCAGCGGACAATCACCGGGCTTTTCAGCTCGGATATCATATGCGCGATCGAACGCATGTTGACATCGTAGTCACCGCGCAGGACCTTGGCGCGAAGTTGAGCGGAGGTTAGCCGCCAGTCGACGTCCCAGGACCACGGCTCCACAGTGATCAGCAGGTTGCGGCCTCTCGCCAGCGCATAGGCATCGGCGACCCGCAAGGTTTCCAGGTCGACGTCCTCCCACGGCAGGAACAGGGCTTCGGTCGCGACATTCGCCTGCGCGCCGAAATCGCCGTGCGGATCGTAGGCCCCGAACTTGATGCCGTCGGCATGAACGACGGGGCGCTTGTCGATGATCGCCTGCACGGCCGCCGCCGGGTTTGGGGCAATACCCGCATATTGCACTTCGCTCCGGCCCGGCAGATCCGCGACACACAACAGCAGCAACGCAATCGCGGTGGTCGAGAGGTTGTTTTTCATTAGCTTCTTCATGGCTTCACCCTCCTTTTCGGGCTATTTCCTGGCTCAGCAGGACCTGCTTCAGTTCGCGCGCCTTCGCGCTCACCGTATCCATGGGAACGAGCTTGCCGAACTCGTCATCCGGGAGCACCGATGCATGGCGGAAGACGTACCACTTGCCGTCCGGCTGGCGCCGCTGATAGATCGTGTTGCCGATCTTGCGGTGACCGAAACAGGTGCTGGCGCGGGCCGCACCCTCGGCATTCGTCCAGGTGGCACGCATGCAGAGCTGACCGAGATCGTCGACCACCCATCTGCCTTCGGCGAAGGACGGCTTCCCCTTGTCATTGCTCCAGGCGACGAACCGCCGGCCGTCATCGAAGAAACGGCCGCCGCCGGTGTTCCAGGTCCAGGTCTTGTCGCCGTAGATACGATAGAGCTCATAGGCGCTGACCGGCGTTGGCGCTTTCGTTTTGGCGACCTCTGCGCCATGTGCCGCCATTGGCAGGCACAGGCTGAGAGCGAGCGCCGCTCCGTATAGTCTCGATCCGATACTCATTACATCCTCCTACTCGACACTTGCCGGTTCCGCCGGCTCAGACACCTTGTTCGTCCCGTCCCGTGCTTCCGAACCCATTCCATCTGAGGCGGAACTTCACGATCCTGGTCTTGCCACCGCCGACACCGGCACCGGCCACGGCAAACTGTGATTGGCTGAAACTGATGAACGTCTGGCCGTGGGAAAGGGCCTCGAGGCTGCGCAGACCATGGCTGCCCGCCTGCATGCCGCCGGTGATGCAAATCGCAAGCCCCATGGCTGTCGCAAGCCACAGCCCGCGTGATTGCGGCAGCCGCGGCAGATCGTTCTCGATTGCATGGCGAATGACGATCAGCACTGTCAGCGACAGATAGATCGAAAGATTTATCGCAGCGAAAACATAAAAGCCCTGAGCGGCCGCGGCCTCACTGGCCAGTGCCACGGCGGCTGCGCACAGTCCGGCGAGCCCTATATAGGGCGCGATGACGCGCAACGGCAAAGACCGCTGCTGCTGCCTTCCCTTCGGCGTGATGCGGAAATCGACGAAAGAGCCACAGATATAGTCGCGAAGCGCGGCGAGGCTGCCGGCAAGCGACCACGGCCAGCGCAGGAAGATAAAAGCAAGCCCTTCCCAGCCGAACAGTTTCGCATCGTGCGGCCTGAAGGTTCCCGTGGCCCGCCAGAAGAAGGCAAACAGCGTCAGCACGACCGATATCGGCACAAAATGCAGCAGGAAATCCGGATAGGTCACATTGACGAAGACTTGGCCCGTCATCAAGGCGGCAACCGGCAGCAGGAACATCACGGCCATGAAGGCGGAGAAGAGCGGATACCACAGCTGCGAGAACACGAACTGAAATCTCAGTCTCCAGGGCAGGTGCATGATGTAACGGCGGGAATGTTGCAGCAGGATCGTGACGAGGCTGCGCGACCACTGGAATTCCTGGACGACGAGATCAGTGAAGTTCGCTGGTCCGTCGCCATGAGCGATCGCATCGACGGCATGCACGCCACGCCAGCCGCCGGCATTCATCATCAGCGTTGTCGAATGGTCTTCCGCAAGTTCTGGGCCGAGGCCACCGATCTGGCGAAGGGCTGATGTGCGAACCGCATAATGGGAACCGATGCACAGCGGCGCCCAGCCATTGTTGTAACCGGTCTGCAGCGAACCGTGCAGGCTTGCCTCGGCATAGAGCCTGCCGCGCGCCGCCCAGCTTGCGCCGGCATTGGCATCGCAGATGCTGGGAGCGGAGACATAGCCGATCTCGGGATCTGCAAAGGGGCGCAGGACTTCACGGAGGTAGGTTGGCGTCGGTACATGGTCGGCATCGAACTGGGCGACGAAGTCATAGCGCGCATAGCCGAAATGGTCGTAGAAATAGGCAAGGTTGCCTTCCTTGCAACGCGTCCGACGCGGCCAGGTGGTGCGATGATACTCCGCCACGCCCTTTCGGGTGGAGATCAGCACGCCGTGCGCCGCACACCAGCGCCTGGTTTCCTCCGAAGGATCCTCGTCGGCCAGCCAGACATCGAAATCGACGCCGGTCTGGTCGAGCATCGCCTGCAGCGTGGCGCGAACGACGGCAAAGGGTTCGGACGGCGCCTTGGTGACGACCATTGCCACCCGCCCTTCCGGCAGTCCTGCCCGAGCGCTGACCGTTCTCGCGTCGAGGAAGATCAGGATAAAATAGGCCGGCACGAGCGTGATCCAGGCAAGCACGAGGGTGATAAGCACGAAGGCGGCCCAGGAAATGATATGGGCAGACTGGCACCACCAGATCCAGAAATAACCGAGTGCTGCCAGCCAGCAGAGGATGCCGAAGCCATAGGCGACGCGGTTCCAGCCGGTGAAAACAGGATCGAATGCATCAGCCGCGGCGGCCTTCGCCGTCCTGACGCTGTGACCGACTTGCAGAGCGTCGCTCATGCCGTCACCTCCAGTCCGAAGGTGGGGCCGGCGGTGCGGATGATCGTATCGATGTCCGACAAAACTGGCGAGAAACCGAGCTCCGCCTTCGCCCTTGCGGTATTGGCAAAGAGGATCGGCGGATCGCCGGCACGGCGGGCGCGATAATTCACGGGGACTTCACGGCCGCTCGCGCGATAGATCGCCTCGAGAATCTCGCGTACCGAAGTGCCCCGGCCAGAGCCGAGATTGACGCTGAGCGAGCCGCCGCCCGCCATCAGGTGATTGACGGCGGCGAGATGCGCCTGGGCGAGATCGCTGACATGAACATAATCGCGAACACAGGTTCCATCCTCTGTCGCATAATCGGTGCCGAAGATATCGAGCCGCTCCAGCCTGCCGGCGGCGGCAAGAAGAGCGCGAGGGATGAGATGGGTCTCGGGGTGATGGCGCTCGGCAAGCTCGCCATCGGGATCGGCGCCGGCCGCATTGAAATAACGCAGCGCGGCAAAGCGGATACCATAGGCAGCGGCAAAATCCTCAAGCGCCATCTCGAAGATCAGCTTGGTGCGCCCATAGGGATTGATCGGGTGCTGTGGGCTTTCCTCCCGAATCGGCAGCGAGGCGGGAATGCCATAGGTGGCGCAGCTGCTCGAAAAGACGATCCGCTCGATGTCCTGATCGAGGCAGGCCTCGAGCAGCGTCAGGCTGCCGACGACATTGTTCCGGTAGTATTTCCTGGGCATGTCGACGGATTCGCCGACATAGGCATTGGCACCACAATGGATGACGCAATCGGGCGAAAACTCTGCAAGGGTCCGGCGCAACGTGGCGGCGTCGGCAAGCTCTGCCCGGATGAGCGGGCCCCAGCGGACGCTGTCGGCATGTCCCGTCGAGAGATTGTCGTAGGTGACGGGGATCATGCCGGCGCGCGACAACGCTTTGCAGATATGACTGCCTATGAAACCGGCGCCGCCGGTAACGAGAATGTAGCGGGGCATCTCATACGACCTCCGCCTTCTCTGTGCCGGCCAGCAGTCCGTCGAAATATTCGACGGTGCGAGCCAGGCCAGCTTCGAGCCCGATGCGAGGCTTCCAGCCAAGATCGGCCATGGCCCGGGAAATATCCGGCCGCCGCTGACGAGGGTCGTCGGTGACCGCAGGCAGGTGGACGATCCGGGAACGCGAGTTCGTGAGGTCTCGAATGATTTCCGCCAGACGTCGAACGGTCATTTCGGCTGGGTTGCCGAGGTTGATCGGACCGTTGCAGGCGCTGCCGGCAGCCGAAAAACGTAGGAAACCCTCAATGAGGTCGTCGACATAGCAGAAAGAACGGGTCTGCTGACCATCGCCATAGATCGTCAGGTCGGCATTGCGCAGGGCCTGAACGATAAAATTGGAAACCACCCGCCCGTCGTCCAGGCGCATGCGCGGTCCGTAGGTATTGAAGATGCGGCCGACCTTGATGTCGACACCGTAAGTCCTATGGTAATCGAAGAACAGCGTTTCGGCGCTGCGCTTGCCTTCGTCGTAACAGCCGCGCGGTCCGATCGGGTTGACATTGCCGCAATAGGATTCGTGCTGCGGGCTCTGAGTCGGGTCGCCATAGACTTCCGACGTCGACGACTGGACGACGATCGCACCGGTCTTTCGCGCGCAATCAAGGGTATTGACGGCGCCAAGCACGTTGGTGAGCAGCGTTCCCACAGGATCCCGCTGATAATCGGGCGGAGAGGCGGGGGAGGCGAAATTGAAGATGAGCGACGCATCGATATCGAAGGGCTGCCTAACATCGTGCTCGACGATGCGGAAGCGGGTGTTCGAAGCAAGATGAGCGACATTCGCACGGCGGCCGGTCGAAAAATTATCGAGGCATGTGACGCTGTGGCCGCGCTGCAGGAGCCTTTCGCAGAGATGTGAACCGAGGAAGCCGCCCCCGCCATTCACAAGAACGGTGCGTCGCCCTTGGAGCACCGGTATGCCTGACACTTTAGAATAGCCTTCGTTGGGAACGAAACTACGCATTACAAACTCCTTCCCAGGTATTTAGTCTTTTGTTTTATTTATGCACTGCTTGCCTCCGTTACCCGCTCTGGATATTCATAAAACTGAGCGTCCATACATGAATAACTTTGTAGTTACTCTCCGGATACCGAATTACTATTAAAATAATACAACGAATGTTAGCAAGGTCAACTTGAAAAATTCCCGCCATCCAAAATAATTACGCAAGTATACTTTAAAGTAACAAATGATTAATCACTTTCAACGCTTTGCGACCAATACGCCTCATCCGCCTCTCAAGCTTCACTCAATGCAGCTAATATACGAGGGAAGTCGGGAGATCGGCGGAGCTCAACGGCACGGCCGGTCTTGCATCCGGAAGCGCCATATGCGAGGGGTTTGGGCTATGTTGAAAAAACAAGATGCAGCGCAGCTGAAAGGCTGGTGTCTTCGCTTGGCGATGTTCGTGGGGGGAACGACGCTTATGGCGATCGGACCAACGGCCTGCGCGGTTGTTGATGACGATATCGCCGTCGTCGCGAAGAAGAATATCGTCGTTGCCGAGGCTCCGCGCGTCTCGAAGGCCTACGCCTATCCGGAAAATCATGCCGAGCGCCCGGCCGGGGTAACGGCCCGCGCTGTCGCCTATCACGGCTCAGCGCCTTATATCTGCTCTCCAAGCGGCTTCGGACAGAAGTCGCGCTGCTTTGCGCGTCCTTCTATCTGAAACAATATCGCTACATCAATTGCGCCACCGGCCAGACATGTCGTCTTCGCCGGCGGGATGCTCATTGAAGAAGCGGGATGCCGCTTCCGTGCGGTTTCGGACGTTCATCTTCTTGTAGATGTTGCGGACGTGAACCTTCACGGTGTTTTCGGAAAGATGCAGCTTGTCGGCGATGATCTTGTTCTGCGTCCCCTTGCAGATGAGATCCAGGATCTGAACCTCCCGGGTGGTCAAAGCGGAGATACTGTCGCGTCTCAGCTTGAGCGCATTGTTGCGGGCCGCATCGACCGATTTTGTCTGATAGAGCGAAGGTTCCAGCTGGGCGTTCTTGTTGTTGAGACGGTTGAGAAGTGCTGACGGAAAATGTTCGCCGCCCTTCATCAGTAGATCCACAGCGGCCATGAAGACGTCGAGCCGGAGATTGAGCGGCAGGACACCATCGATGATCCTTGCCTCGACCAGCCGGCTGACATAGGGCTCGAGCATATCGATCGCTTCTACGACAAGTCCGATCGAGGTTTCAGGGTGGTTTTCGCGGGCAGCCTGCAGCGCTTCATGAAGCTCGGGGCCGGGTATATGATAGAATAAAACAAGCTTCATATCGCTGGTATCTTTTTCCAGCATTGGCTTTGTGCTCGTTATGCTTGCTACTTCACAGTTCGGAAATTTCTTTGCCAGTGCTTCTACCATGCATTCTGAAAACAGATCCGCCTTGGCTACCACTAGTATAGTATCTCCAGACTGACTTAACTTCCTTCCTTGGTCCGCATTCTCCATTCCAGACCCTGTCATGAACATATACGCCTCCCCTAGCGTTACACTTTACTCAAACGTGGAGCGATGGCGGGTATTGGATAGTATGAAATGTCGATCCCGGATGTCATCGCCTTATTTTTTAGACATTTCTTAATTATGTTAATACGGATTGAGAAGGAAGGAAATGGCCCAAAGTGATTAGTTTTAGCGGACGAAAAACGATACGATACAAAGCCTTGGTTGTATTTTCATTGCGATAGATACTTCAAGGCTATATTTGCTCTGACTATAGATAATCAGCTTAATGTAATATTTCAGTACAAATTGTCATACTTTCGTCATGCAGGGTGGCCGGATATAGGACGGGGAAGAGATTCCCCTCAACCCGGCAGCGAATGCCGGGAGCCCCGGATTCTCGTTGCCCGCCAACCCTCCCGCCGAAGAGATCTTAGCGCTCCGGCGACAGGGGCTACCCAGGGCTAGCCAGGCATGGCAGATCCGCCTTAGCCCGAATTGGTATCTATCGGATCCGCATTTTTTCCAGCAGTCTGTGATCGTCACCCAAGTGGCGACATGGAAAATCCGTGTATTGTTTTGCGTTTTGATACATGGCCTCCATTTAGGGCAACCCAAACGAAAATTAAGCCTGAATACTCCTTATCCTTCTCAGGATGAGGAGCCGGATATGTGCGGCCTTGTACTGAGTGCGTACGTTCCCAATACCAACGATTTGATCAACAAATCGCGATGAAGCTGCAGATGACACGTATCGAATACATCTGCCGATGTTAACCGCATCGGAGCGAGCGCGAGTAAAATCCCATTTGAGATGAGAGGGATTTCGAAAAGCTGCTCCGGTTTTTTTCTGGAGGACTGCAGTGTCTGACGAAACCGAAATCACCAAGGTCGGGGCGCTTGCCGACGGCTTTGCCAACAGCGCTATCAATTCGACTGAAATCGAAGACGATTCGACCGGTTATGTCGGCGGCGTCGCCAATGGGGACAATCGCGACAATACCGACAACAGTGTAGATGTGGACGTCAAGGCCGAGCTCTCCGCCAATAATGGCGACAACCGCGACAACGAATATGACTGGAGCAACAAGTCCGACGACGATACGAGCACCAAGACCACGACGATCACCGATACCGACACCAAAACCGATTACGACTGGAGCTATGACAGCAAGTCGTACAGCGACAACGACACCGACACCAAGACGATCACGGACACCGACACGAAGACGGTGACAGACACCGACATCAAGACCATTACGGATACGGATACCAAGACGGTCTCCGACAGCAACAACACCTCCGACAGCTTCAACAAGACGGATACCGACTTCGCCGTCATCGAAGACGTCAAGGACTTCGACAACCTCGGCGTTGCCGGCCACGACCTCACCTTCAACCTCGGCGACGACTTCTCTTTCACTCTCGACGTTGACAGCATCCTCAACAATTCGCTGTCCGGCGCGGGCAACGACAGCGGCTTCAGCGCCGTCCAGGCGAACCATCTGGCCGACCAGGACCAGGCCTGGAACATCAAGATGGACAATGGCGGGGCCGAGAACCATCTGAAGGCCGATGGCGGCCACGCCGATAGTGCCGAAGGCATGGAGATGGACGGCAAGGGCTGGGATCTCAAGGCTGGCGACGATGCCAATGGCTCGAGCACGGCCGACGCTTCGGCAATCCTTGCCAATTCCGGCTTCCATCTCGAGCTTGTTCAGGGTGCGAACCTGCTCAGCAACACAATCGACTCCAGCGTCATCGGCGGCAATTCTCATGTCTCCGACGTCGGCGAGGATACCAGCACCTGACACGGACCTCCAACGACCAAGACGAACTGCACCGGCCCGGCCGGTGCAGTTTGACTGCTTGAAAACGGTTTGACGACCACACCACGGCGCCCAACGAGGGGGCACCCGCAAGGCCGATCGTCATTTCGAATGGGAGGGCCGAACCATGCATATCGAGAAGATTTCGGAAATCATTGCGCACTTCATCGGTCTCTTCGAGATGACGACCGACGAGATGAGGTTGCGCACCAACTATGCTGAAGGCGCAGGACCGGGCGCGGATGGACCCGCTCTGCCGGATCAGGATGCCTATACCGCTGCCTTCTCTTCCGATCTTCAGCTCAAGGACTATGATCCGGGCGTCATTTACAAAAGCGGCAGTTACGATATCGAGTATGGTCCGGCACGCCATTTAGGTCGCGTCTTCGAAGACAGTCTCGAGAAGCTGGCGGCGATTGCCGCAAAGGATATCCCGTTACCGCATTTCGGCGATCCTACGGATATCGTGCTCACGGATGAGCCGGAACTGACCGTCTTTGCCGGGCCTGGCTCGGCGATCAGTCATGCCATCCAGGTCAACGTCCTCTACGACGACGATTATCTCGATATGACGAGCAGCGTCCATGCACCGCGAGACACGAGTTTCGTCATCGAGCAGCTCGCGGACCTCAGCACCAAGGCCGAGATCTTCACGCCTTTTGCGAGCCTCCACCGAACCGACACCTATGATGGCGCGCTGAAGATCGCCGAGGATCTCGAAAGCTATATTCAGAATGCCCAGAACACAGAGGACAGCGGCACAACTTCGCTCGGCACCGACGCGACGCATAATTTCGTCCGCGTCGATCCCGAGGTCAACGACACCGTCTACGTCAACGGCAAGGCCGAGACCGATATACCTGTCCTCGACGACTTCCTGCCCGACCGTGGTCTCGCCAAGCTCCAGGAAGAACCCGACGACAACAATACATCCGTCGAGCAGACCGACCCGACTGGCAACAGCCTTGATGTGACCGCCGGTGCAAATCTCCTTGTCAACGTCGCCTCAGTGATCAATACCGGCGTCATCGCCTCGGTCACCGCGGTGATGGGCAACTACCACCAGGTCGACGCGATCTCCCAGACCTTTGTCTACAGCGATCACGACGAATTCGCCTCGGCGCTGCACGCATCCGGCCATTCGGCCGAGGAGGCGGGAACGGTCGCCAAGAATATCGCCCTCTTCGAACACAGCACCTTCGAAGCATCGAGCCACGCCGACACCGATGCTGCCGAGCCGACGTTCCCGAGCAGCTGGCGCGTTAGCGTCATCGACGGCGACGTCTCCGTTGTACAGTGGATCGAGCAATATCACTTCGTCAGCGACAACGACACGATGACGGTCACCACCTCCGGATCCGAAACCACGGTTCTGACGGGCGGCAATACCTCCATCAACTTCTCCTCCTTTTTCGGGATGGGCATGCAGTATGATCTGGTGATCATCGGCGGCAACGTGCTCGACATCAACAGCATCACGCAGATCTCGCTGCTCTACGACAATGACTGGGTGCGGGCCGAAGACGGCGCCGACATACAGACGGGCAACAACCTGATCTGGAATTTCGCCTCAATCCACAATGTCGGAACGGACAGCCCATTCGCGGCCATGCCGGACTATATTGTCGAGACGCAGAAGGCGATCGAAGACCGCGATCCCAATATGCCCGAAGGGCTGTCGTTCGACGTGAATTTCCAGGGATATGCCGGTCTCAATGTGCTCTACATCACCGGCAATCTCTACGACATGACGATCATAAAGCAGGTCAGCATTCTCGGCGATTCCGATGATGTGACTCAGGCGGCATCGGCCATCCTCGACATCAATCCCGATGCAACGGTAACGATCGACACAGGCAGCAATGCTGTCATCAACATCGCCGAGATCGTCGACTACGACAGTTTCGGCCAGACGACCTATCTGGCAGGCCAGCTCTATTCAGACGCCATCCTCATTCAGGGCGGGCTGGTGGAGCATGACACGACCGAGCCGCAGCCGGCCGACGACAGGCTCGCCAACGAAGTCATTGCCTTTCTCGATAACGACGATCCGGGGGGCAGCGATTCTGCGGACGGCGTCATAAATGCCGGGCATGATTTTTCATGGTCGTCGGCGCACCCCGCCGACGTAATGCAAGCCATGGTCGCGTGACCTTGAGTATTGCGGAGGAACCACGATGAACCAGATTTCAAAACAAATCTTTGCGGCGGGCAGCGCCCTCGATCTCAGGTCGGGCAATATTCCTTCCGCTGCCCCCTCGGAGGCTGCGATGAGCGATGTGTGCATCTCCGCGATCGACCAGGCGGTCGAGAATCTTCGCAGGCTCAGCGGCGCCGTTGTTTCGTCTCCCGATGGGGGCAAGAAGACGGTCGAAGTTGCGGCACGCGAGGCTGCCGATATCGGAGGCGCAAGTAAAACTCAGCCGCCGCTGACGCAGAAAATGGTGACGCCGGAAGCCTCGAATGTGAAAACAGCACCTCCTGCCGCGGCGGTGCAGAGCCCGGCGACAGCAAAACCGATGGAAGCACCGGCCCAACCGAGGATCGAAGCGCGGGTGCCCCTCGAACTGCCGAAAGAGAAGACCGAGCTCAAATCGAGCCCGACGATGCCCTTCGGCAAGACCATCGAAGGCGAAAGCGGTCCAATCAGCGAGAACGACAGGCGGCTGCGCACCGGCGGCGGCGGAAATGGCAAGGATTCCGATCCCGGGGGCGACGGGGGCGGGGGCGGCGGAAGTGGCGGCGGTTTTCACAAGCGCAGCGAGCCTGTGAATTTCGCCGCCAGCCTCTCGCGTGGCATGGCGGCGGTGCGGCGCAACATGGTGGTCGTCATGATGTTCACGATCGCCATCAACGTCCTTCTGCTGGCAATCCCGCTCTATCTCTTCCAGATATCCGACCGGGTGCTGACAAGCCGCTCCATCGATACGCTCGTCATGCTCTCGATCGCCGTGATCGGCGCCGTGCTGCTGCAGGCCTTCATGGATTCGGTGCGGCGCTTCATCCTGATGCGCACCGCGGTGGAACTCGAAGTGCAGCTCGGCGCGCCGATCCTCAGCGCTGCAGCGAGAGCATCGCTGCATGGCAGCGGCAAGGATTATCAGACGCTACAGGACCTGCAGCTTTTGCGGGGCTTCCTGACATCCGGCACGCTGATCGCGTTTCTCGATGCGCCGCTAATGCCGTTCTTCGTGGTCGTCGTCTATTTCGTGCATCCGCATCTCGGCATCATCATCATGACCTGCTGCGCGGTGCTTTTCTTCATCGCCTATCTGAACCAGAAATTCACCGCCCGGCAATTCGCCGAATCCAACGGCTATCTCAGCCGGGCAAATTTCCACCTCGATTCCATGTCGCGCAATTCGCAGATCATCAACGCAATGGCGATGATCCCCGAGGCGGTGAAGATGTGGGGCCGGGAAACGGCGGGCTCGCTGAAATCGCAAGTCGAGGCGCAGGACCGCAACATCATCTTCTCCGGCATATCGAAGGCCTGCCGCATGATCACCCAGGTCACCCTGCTCGGCTGGGGCGCGCATCTGTCGCTTTCGGGCGAGCTGACGGGCGGCATGGTGATTGCCTCCTCGATCATATCGGGACGCGCGCTGGCGCCGATCGAAGGCGCCATCGAAGGCTGGCACCAGTTCAACCGGTCGGCCGCCGCCTATGGCAGGATCAAGAGCCTGCTCTTGAACTCGCCGTTGAACTTCCCGCGCCTGCGCCTCCCCAATCCCGAAGGCCGGCTCGATGTCGAACGCATTCTTTTCGTGCCGCCGCCGCAGAAGAAGGTCATTCTCAACGGCATCTCTTTCTCGCTCAGGAAGGGGGAATCGCTCGCAATCATCGGCAATTCCGGGTCCGGCAAGACGACGCTCGGCAAGATGCTCGTCGGCTCGATCGTCCCGACATCGGGAAATGTGCGGCTGGATTTGATGGATCTGCGCAACTGGGACCAGCGCCAGTTCGGCGAAAGCATCGGCTATCTGCCCCAGGACGTGCAGCTCTTTCCCGGGACGATCAAGGCCAATATCTGCCGCATGCGCGACGACGTCGACGATCATCAGATCTACGAAGCCGCGGTGCTGGCCGACGTGCACGAGCTCATTGCCGGCTTCCCGCAGGGCTACGAAACCATCGTGGCGGCCGATGGCGCTCCGCTTTCGGGCGGCCAGAAGCAGCGCATCGCGCTAGCCCGCGCCTTTTTCGGCAACCCCAAATTCGTCGTCCTCGACGAGCCGAATTCGAACCTCGATACTCAGGGCGAGGCTGCGCTTGCCAGGGCGCTGATCCATGCCAAGAAGCAGGGCATCACCACCGTCACCATCACCCAGCGCCCAGCCCTTCTCCAATGCGTCGACAAGATCCTCGTGCTCAAGGAGGGCACTGTCGCCATGTTCGGGGAAAGGATCGAGGTGCTGCAGGCGCTTTCCAAGAACAACGGCAATAGTAGTCAACAAGCACCGCGCATCGAAGGATGAACGACATGGGACGAAAAAATCAGGAGACGGCCGGTCCGGTGCAGCTCGAATGGTATAGCGACGTGCCGCGCTCGATCCGTGTGCACAGCATCGTCGGCCTGACGGTACTCTTCACTTCGTTCGGCGGCTTCGGCTTCTGGGCGGCGACGGCGCCGCTCGCCTCCGCCGTTATCGCGCAGGGAAGCTTCGTCGCGACCGGCAACAACAAGATTATCCAGCATCTGGAAGGCGGCATCATCAGGGAGATGCGCGTCAGCGAAGGCGATACGGTCAAGGAAGGCGACATCCTGCTGACCCTCGATCCCACAGCATCCCGCTCAAACGAGAGAATGCTGCAGCTTCGCCGCTTGCGCCTGGAAGCCGTTGTCGCAAGGCTCCGTGCCGAAGCGCAGGGCCTGCGTGAATTCCGCCTTCCCGATATCGTGACGAAGGAGGCCAGCGATCCCGACATCAACGCGATCATCCAAAGCCAGAACGTCGTCTTCCACAGCAAGCAGATCAAGCTCGAAGAGCAGCTCAATCTGATCGGGAAGAACATCGCGTCGCTCGAATTCCGGTTCGCCGGCTATAGGGGCCAGCGAGAATCCTTCGAAAGGCAGCTGTCGCTGCTGACCGAGGAACGCGACTCCAAGGCTCGGCTGGTCAAGGTCGGCTACATGCGCAAGACGGATCTGCTGGCAATCGAGCGGGCGATCGCCGATGCGATGGGCGACATTGCTCGACTGAACGGCGAGCTCAACGAAAGCGAGGCGGAGATCGCCAAATTCCGTCAGGAAGCCGTCATCGCGGTCAACTCCAACAAGCAGGCGGCACTCGATGCGCTCGAGACCGCCGAAACCGATCTGGACAGTGTGCGCGAACAGATGCGCGAGGCCGCCGGCGTGCTCGAACGCACCACTATCCGTTCGCCAGTGTCGGGCACGGTGGTGCGCTCCTATTTTCACACAGCCGGCGGTGTCATCACCACAGGAAAGCCGATCATGGAGATCCTGCCGGCGCATGTGCCGCTGATCCTGGAAGCGCAGGTGCTGCGCACCTCGATCGATCAGCTGCATGAGGGAGAAACGGCCTCGATCCGCCTCACGGCGCTCAACCGGCGCACGACCCCTGTTCTGCAGGGCAAGGTCTTCTACGTCTCAGCCGATTCGATCGAGGAAAATTCGGGAGCTTCGGTCAAGGACGTCTATATCGTCCGCGTCGGAATACCCGATTCCGAGATTGCGCGGGTGCACAATTTCCATCCCGTTCCCGGTATGCCGGCCGAAGTGCTGATTCAGACGTCGGAACGCACCTTCTTCGAATATCTGAGCAAACCAATCACCGACAGCATGTCCCGGGCTTTTAAGGAACGCTGATCGCACGCGATCGGGCGTGGGCGGTCCCGGTAAATATGGCGGACTTGCCCGATGTCTGATGTAATGTCCACATGTCATCCCTTGAGGGATGAATCCCCTCCGGGGAGAAAGGGTCAAGCATGGCGGCGATGTCCGATGTCCTGCTGCGGGTCGGCCGCCTGAACTATGTCTGGACGAACACCGAAAGCCTGCTGATCTATATCATCGCCCATCTTCTCCGGGTCGAAAAGGATGCAGCAATCGTCGTGTTCCTGACGCTCAACACGACGCGCGCCCGGATCGATCTCATCGAACGGCTTTCCAAGCTCGCTTCGACCTCTCCTTCCGACCGAAAGGCTATCCTTTCGGCCATGTCGCGGCTGAAGAAAGAATCCAAGACACGCAACAAGTACAATCACTGCATCTATTCCTTCGACGAAAAGGGAGAGATCTCGAGCACGCAGCTGATGCGGCTCGTCGAGGACGACAAGGAGATCCGCTACGGCAAGATCGAGCAGATGGACGCGCGCGAGATCGACCTTCTGGAAAAGTCCATCGCCGAAATCGTCGCCATCAGCCGAACGCTCTGGGCCTTCATCCATGCGAGCCCGCAGATCTCCGGTGATCTCTGATCTAGTCCTTATGTATGTCGTGTCCTCCAAACCGCTGCGCACTTTCGGGCGATGCACATTGAAGCGCAGGATCCATCGGGATGGGTTGCACTCTATCACTTTGAATCTACGGATGATTTCTTGCCGAAACCAATTCCGATTTCGGGTTATGCGCCGGCTCAGGACTAATCATATTTAAGCCCTGCAAATCATCCGGACGGTTTATTTGAAGATCGGTGTTTCCCATTAGAATGAAACCTCCCGAGTGACGTATGGGGTATTGGGGGCGGCATGCGCATAGATATCATCGACACCATTGCCGGGTTCGAGGCGGTCCGCGACAACTGGGATCAGGTCTTCATGGAAGATCCCGACGCGCAGCATTTCCTCTCCTGGATATGGCTGAAGAATTATCTCTCCCGCCGGCGCCGCTGGTTCATCCTCGCCCTTCGCGAGCGCGATCCCGGAGCACCTTATGTCGCCTTCTTTCCGCTGCGTCTCATCACGCATCTGAACGAGAAGACCGGGCGCTTCTACGACGAGATCATGATGGCCGGGAATTTTGCGGCCGATTATACCGGCTTCATCGTCAGACCGGATTACGAGCGTCATGCCATTGCCGGCTTTGCTTCGTTTCTCAAATATCAGAACTGGACCGACCTGAAGCTCGAATATTTCAGCGGCCCTGCCGGGCGGCGCGAGAAGATGATCGAGGCGCTGCAGGGGCCGGAGGTGATGTTTCGCGACAGCTCACCCAAGAACAGCGAGAATATCGACAACACGATCTGCCCCATCGTCCCCCTGCCGGCAAGCTTCGACGACTATCTCGAACAGCGCATGAGCAGCCAGACGCGCCAGAAACTCCGGCGGTTCCTGCGCAAGGTCGAAGGCGACGATCTTTACCGGATCACCATGGCAACCGCCGAGACCATCAATCGGGACATGGACATCCTCTTCAATCTCTGGCGGACCAAGTGGAGCACCCGCAAGGGCGCGGAGCGGACCGAACGGCTGATCATCACCACGCGCGAGATGCTGATGGACAGTTTCAACAGCGGCAATCTCGACGTGCCGGTCCTTTGGTATGGCGACCAGCCGCTCGGTGCGCTGGCAAATATCGTCGACCGGCAGAAGAAGGCGATCCTCTTTTATATCACCGGCCGCGACGAGAACTGGAAGACACCGTCTCCCGGTCTTATCCTGCACGGTTACTGCATCCGGCGGGCGATCGAGGACGGCTTCAAGAGCTACGATTTCCTGCGCGGAAACGAACCTTACAAATATATGTTCGGGGTGGAGGAAAGGCGGATCAGCTGCACCCTGTTCCGCACCCGCAACGGCCAGAATCTGCATGGCGTGCTCAACCCGCGCAGCATTCGTTTCGTCTACGAACAGGCGCTCGACATGTACCGCAACGGAGCCCGCAGCAAGGCGGAGATCGCCTTTAACCAGGTTCTGCAATCCGCTCCAGGCCATACCGGCGCGGAATTCGGGCTCGCCAATCTGCTGTTCGACCGAGGCAAGCTGACAGAGGCCCTGACTGCCTACAAGGCTCTCACCGAGCGAGCGCCCGATCCGACACCGATCCAGATGCGGCTTGGCGACACGCAGCTTGCCCTGCATCAATATGAGCAGGCCGCAGAGACTTTCCGCCAGGTCGGCGAGATCGGGCCGCATCTCATCCAGGCGCATTACAAGCGTGGCATCGCCCTTGCGGCCAGCAAACGGCTCGCCGAAGCGGAGGCCGTCTTCGCTGCGATCCAGCAAGTGCATTCGGACGACCCGACCGCGCTCGACTATGTCGCCAAGGCGAGTGCAGCCCTCGAACGGATCCGCATGAGTGCCGAGCCCGCCCCTTGCAAAACGGACGCCGTGCCGGAGACCATCGCCCGCTGGAATCGCGGACGCCAGCTCAGCGAGCGGCGTCGCCCGCGTCTGCACTGACATTAAACCCTACTGCCGATCCATTCCTTGATTTCGCTTCTTCCAGCACACGTGGCGCAGTGGTGTTCCAGGCGCGGTTATGCTTTAAATTTGCGCATCACCCATGGAGGAAGACCACTGCCATGGACACGCAGCAAGTTCCCTTCAAGGTAACAGCCGTTCGCTTCGTGCGAGCGGTCAAGGTCTTCATGACTTCCGAGGTAGGCGGAAAAGCGGCATTGATGTTTGCCGGGCTGGTAGCACTCTTCCTCACGCTCAGCGGCCTGAACGTTGCCAACAGCTACGTAGGCCGCAACTTTATGACAGCAATCGCTAATCGCCAGACGCCCGAGTTCATGCGGCAGGCGATATTTTATATCGGAGTCTTTGCAGCATTCACCATCGTCGCGGTTGTCTCTCGGTTCATTGAAGAACGCCTTGCGCTGCTTTGGCGAGAATTCCTAACGCGACGGGCCGTCAGTTTATATCTCGCCGACAGAGCCTACTATCATCTGGACGTCTCGGGACAGCTCACCCACCCCGACCAGCGCATCGCCGAGGACATGCGTGTATTCACGGTCACGACGCTATCCTTCATTCTAATGATCCTAAACAGCAGTCTGACGATCATCGCCTTTTCCGGGGTGTTATGGTCGATAAGTCCCCTGCTGTTTGCGGTTGCCGTTCTGTATGCGGCTTGCGGGTCGTACCTGACGATCGCGCTTGGGCGACCGCTCATCAAACTGAATTACGACCAGCTCGACAAGGAGGCCAGCTTCCGCTCCGGCCTGATACAAGTTCGAGAAAACGCCGAAGCCATAATGCTGGCGCATTGCGAAGAACAGCAGAGCTCTCGTCTGCTGCGGCGCCTCGATGACGCGGTCGCCAATTTTCGCAAAGTCACCGCCATCAATCGCAACGTCGGATTCTTCACCACAGGTTAC
Source organism: Rhizobium sp. 01N447_2 (assembly GCF_056399245.1). NCBI lineage: Bacteria > Pseudomonadati > Pseudomonadota > Alphaproteobacteria > Hyphomicrobiales > Rhizobiaceae > Rhizobium > Rhizobium sp. 01N447_2. The sequence goes on along the minus strand of NZ_JBFTQY010000030.1, from coordinate 11,924 downwards.
AACTGGCTGATCCAGATCATTCCCGCCTTGATCATTGCTCCCGCCTACATAAGAGGGAATATCGACTTCGGCGTAATCACCCAATCCGGCGCAGCTTTCGCAATGCTGGTGGGCGCTTTTTCGCTGGTTATAACCCAGTTCCAGTCCATCTCCACGTTCGCCGCGGTCGTCTCGCGGCTTAGCTCGCTGATGGAGGCTATCGAACGATCAGGAACACCCGCGGACGCGAGTATCGAGATTGTCGAGGGAAAGGAGCGTCTGGCGTACGAGAATCTGACCCTGCTGCACGCCACGAACGGTGTCCCCATCGTGAAGGACGTGTCGATATCGATCCCCTTGGGAACGCGCGTCTTGATCACAGGGCCGGCTCAAGATGCCCAGGCCGCGCTGTTCAGAGCGACGGCCGGCATTTCGCTCAAGGGATCCGGGCGCATCATTCGCCCAGCCGCCGATGACATACTCTTTCTCCCGCAGCGGCCTTATCTGCCGACAGGGACACTGCGCCAGATTCTTGTACGCAACGAGCGCGCAGGCGAAATCCCGGATGACCGCATCGTGCAGATCCTGCGCGAGCTCAATCTCGAACACGTGCTGGAACAGGCGGGCGGATTAAATACCGAACAAAACTGGGAAATATTGCTCTCGCCGCAGGAGCAGCAACTTCTGGCATTCATCAACATTCTCATCGCGGCGCCGCAGTTCGCCTTCCTGGATCGACTGGACGCGACGCTCGATCTCGAACGACTTCACACGATCATGCAGATGCTTTCAGAGAGTTCGATCACATACATCAACAACGCAGAAACCGCCGCCCTGCGCGATTACCACGATGCGGTGTTGGAATGCGGTGAGGATGGCGGATGGGTGTGGACCGTGAACCGGGTATGAGACCGAGCATTGAGACTGGGCCGCGGCAACGCCGGTAATTCGGTTGTCGAACGCCCGCAACAGGTTTATTTTGTCAGATCCTCGATGCCCTTTTGAGGGAAGGTCGTGCGGAGATGCTAGTCAAAGATGTGATGATCACGAAGGTTGTCGGCGTATCACCTGACAATAGCGTTCGGCGAGCCGCCGAGATTATGCTTGCCAATCACGTGAGTGGTGTCCCGGTCATCGACGATGCGGGTCGCCTCGTTGGAATCATCAGTGAAGGCGATCTGCTGCGGAGAACGGAGTTGGGACGGGAAGCCACCGCCGAACTCGGAATGTCTGCCCTTACCGCCGAAGAGAAAGCCACAGCTTATGTTAGGAGCAACGCGTGGAGAGTTGCCGACGTCATGAGCTGCGACCCGATCGTCGTAGAAGGGGACACGTCACTGGCGCGAGTGTCTGCATTGATGCAGGAACATCACATAAAACGCATTCCCGTTATGAGGGACGGCGTGCTGGTTGGCATCGTCAGTCGTGCGGACCTTCTGAAGGCGATCGTCACGGCCGATCAGGATGAAACCGCGTCAGGTGACGAGGCCATCCGTCGCAGCATTGCGACACGCCTCAGCGAAAATGCGGATCTTCTGGGAAAAGACACGACCGTGACCGTCACCGACGGTGTGGCTCACCTGTGGGGAACCATCGACACGGAAGAGTGCAAGAAGGCGGCGCGCGTCGCTGCCGAAAGTGTCCGCGGCGTGAGGCGAGTGGTTGAACATTTCTCTGAGGATCGTCGGTAAAAGCCGGCAGGATTTCCTTCGCTATCGGCTTCTGTCTTCGGATTAAACCTCGGATGCCGTCGATTTTAACTGTGCTTCCGATGCATTTTGTGCGAGTATTAGCTCGTACGCATAGACAGCTGGGAGCGAAGCCGCTTCGACGGCAGGGCGATATACAAGAAAAGTAGAGATGTAAGTGATGGCCGCAGCCGCAACGGGCGGGCCAGCGTCTCAGGCTGATTGAAACAGGCACCATATGGCATATTGGGTCGACAACGACCGCGCTGCAGATTGTGCCTGCCGTCAGCATCCCTTCCGCCAAGCATCTGTAGCTCGCTTCATTCGCTCGCAGTTAGAAACTCGACAATTTCTCACCTTGGAAGATCTTACCGTAGCAATCTGGGCTCAGAGGAGGAGGCACCCATGGTTTCGCTCAAAACGGCACGAGATGCAAAGGTCGCCATACACGCGAAGATGGCAACGGGCGGCCCCCTTTCGACGAAAGAATTACAGTCCATCGACGCCTATTGGCGGGCATCGAACTATCTGTCGGTCGGACAGATTTATCTTCTCGACAATCCACTGCTGAAGGAACCATTGAGGCGCGAGCACATAAAGCCGCGACTGCTTGGCCATTGGGGCACCTCGCCGGGTTTGAACATGCTTTACGTGCATCTCAACCGCGTGATCAAACGCGATGATCTAGAGATGATCTACGTCATCGGACCAGGACATGGCGGACCGTCGCTGGTTGCGCACGCCTATCTCGAAGGCACCTACAGCGAAGTTTATCCCAATATAGGTCAGGATGCCGAGGGCATGAAGAGGCTGTTCAAGCAGTTCAGCTTCCCCGGCGGCATCCCTAGCCACGTTGCCCCGGAAACCCCCGGCAGTATCCACGAGGGCGGCGAACTGGGCTATGCCCTCAGCCACGCCTATGGGGCGGCGTTCGACAATCCGAATCTGATTGTCGCCTGCGTCGTCGGCGATGGGGAGGCCGAAACCGGGCCGCTTGCAACAGGCTGGCACGGCAACAAATTCCTCAATCCCGCTCGTGACGGCTGCGTGCTGCCGATCCTGCATCTGAACGGCTACAAGATCGCCAATCCGTGCTTCCTCGCCCGCATTCCCCGGGACGAGTTGAGGAAGTTCTTCGAAGGCATGGGCTACACGCCGTATTTCGTCGAGGGTAGTGACCCTGAAAACGTGCACCAGCAATTGGCCGGCGTGCTCGACACAGCAGTGGCGGATATCCAGGAAATCTGGGCAGCTGCCCGCACCAAAGGCAAGATAAAACGCCCGATGTGGCCGATGATCATTTTCCGCACGCCAAAGGGCTGGACCTGCCCCCCCGAGATCGACGGCAAGAAGTGCGAGGATTACTGGCGGGCGCACCAGGTGCCGATGGGCGATATGGACAAACCGGAGCACATCCGCATTCTGCAGCAATGGATGAAGAGCTACCGCCCTGAGGAATTATTTGATGACAGCGGTCGCTTGAAGCCAGGGCTGGCGGCGCTGGCGCCTGTGGGGCAACGCCGGATGAGCGACAATCCGCATGCCAACGGCGGATTGCTATTGCGGGACCTGAAAATGCCCGACTTCCGGGACTACGCGGTATCCGTTCCAAGCCCCGGGCAAACCCACACCGAGGCGGCGCGAGTGATGGGCAAGTTTCTCCGCGATATCATGAAGATGAACATGGACAGCAAGAACTTCCGACTGTTCAGCCCTGATGAGAACAACTCCAATCGCTGGCAGGATGTACTGGAGGTCACCGACCGCTGCTACATGGCGGATATCTATCCGGAAGACGATCATCTGTCGCCCGATGGCAGAGTGATGGAGGTGCTCAGCGAGCATCAATGCCAGGGCTGGCTGGAAGGTTACCTGCTGACCGGCCGGCATGGCTTCTTTTCCTGCTACGAAGCTTTCATCCACATCATCGACTCGATGTTCAACCAGCATGCCAAATGGCTGAAGGTGTGCAACGACATTCCATGGCGGCGATCGGTCGCCTCGCTTAACTACTTCCTGAGCTCCCATGTCTGGCGGCAGGACCACAATGGCTTCAGCCACCAGGATCCGGGATTCATTGATCACGTCGTCAACAAGAAGGCGGACGTTGTCCGGATCTATCTGCCGCCGGACGCCAATACATTGCTCTCTGTAACCGATCACTGCTTGCGCAGCCGCAACTATGTCAACGTGGTTGTCGCAGGCAAGCAGCCTGCTCCGCAGTGGCTGACGATGGATCAGGCCATCAAGCATTGCAGCGAAGGTCTCGGCATTTGGGGATGGGCCAGCAATGACATGGGAAGTGAACCTGACGTCGTGATGGCATGTTGTGGGGATGTTCCAACGCTTGAGACGCTGGCGGCGGTTGAGCTAATCCGGGAGCATCTGCCGGAGCTGAAAGTCCGTGTTATCAACGTCGTGAACCTGATGAAACTTCAACCCCCGTCCGAGCACCCACATGGGCTGCCGGATCGCGATTTTGATGCGCTGTTCACCAAGAACAAGCCGATCATCTTCGCCTTCCACGGCTATCCGTGGCTCATCCACCGGCTCACCTACCGCCGTACCAATCACGGCAATCTGCACGTCCGCGGCTACAAGGAAGAAGGAACGACGACGACGCCGTTCGACATGGTGGTCCTGAATGAAATGGACCGCTTCCATCTGGTCGAGGACGTCATCGACCGGCTGCCGCAGCTCGGTGCGCGCGCTGCATATTTCAAACAGGCAATTCGCGAGAAGCTGGTCGAACATCGCCAATACATTGAGAAGTATGGCGACGACATGCCGGCAATCAGCGGCTGGAAATGGGGCTCGAAAGCTCAGCCAAAAACACGTCAAAGAACCTCCACCGAAGGGGACAATGCTTGAGCAACATTGTGCAATCGAACGGAGGTTCCAGTGGCAACGAGCACGGCCGACGCGCCACGCCATGATAGTATCGCGGAGCTCAATCCGAGTTCCGCGGTCGCATTACTTTCCAACGACCGATACAGTGTCCTGGTCACCGCTGCGGGCGCTGGTTACGGAATGTGGCAAGGCCTCGACATTACCCGGTGGCGCGAGGACAGCACCCGCGATTGTTGGGGCCAATTTTGTTACGTCCGGGATCTGACTGACAACGATCTCTGGTCCATCGGGCGGCAGCCATTATTTCGCCCTTCAAATATCTACGAGCACGCCTTTTATGGAGACCGGGCCGAACTCAGCTGTCATGCCGGCGACATTGAAATCGTCTCGAAAATCTGTGTCGCACCCGATGTGGACGTGGAAGTGCGCATGCTCACAGTCACGAACCATGGCACACGGGAAAGAACCCTCGAACTGACAAGCTATGCCGAAGTCTGCCTGTACAATCGCAGCGCGGATATGGCGCATCCGGGTTTTGCCAAGCTTTTCGTGGAGACGCAGTTTGACGAGGCGACAGGCGCCTTGTTTGCCCGTCGCAGGCCACGTGCTGCCGGGGAGAAAGCCACTTGGGCAGTTCACGTCTCCTCGTCGAACCTGCAGCCTGCCCAAGCGGCCCAATATGAAACCGATCGGCTGAGATTTCTTGGTCGAGGCCGGACAACAGGCAACCCGGTGGCATTCGACGCGGGCGCATTGCTCTCCGGAACAACCGGGCCTGTCCTCGACCCGATTTTCTGTCTGCGGCGAACGGTTCGTCTGGCGCCAGGCGCCGATGCGCGCATCGCCTTCGTCACGGGGGCGGCAGACGACCAGTCGGCCGTGCAGCTCATCGCCAAGAGATACGCCGAGATCGACGCAGTCGAGCAAGCTTTCTCCGATGCATCAAGGAGATACGAAAGCGAGCTCCAGACGCTGGGCCTGAAGCCCGGCGATGTCTCGCTGTTCAATCGGCTGGCCGGGAGCGTCGTATTTGCGAACCCGGCCATGCGGCAGGCGACCGCTCTCCAGAGAGATCGGTGGGATCGAGCAGCTCTCTGGGCTCACGGTATCTCCGGCGACCTCCCCATCGTGCTGGTCCGCGCGAATGGCGACAGGCACCATGCCCTCCTTCGCCAGGTAACGATGGCTCACGATTTCGCTCGGCGGAGGGGCTTGAGATTTGACCTGATCCTAGTTGATGAGGGCGGTTCGGCAAGCGCCAAGCGGCTGGCCGAAAAGCTGCAGTCGGGCCCGCAAGCCGAAATGATCGGCAAACCCGGCGGAATCTTTATCCTTTCCGAGCCCGATACCGAAAGCGACCACCTGGCGACCATCGCCGCGGCGGCGCGCGTCATCCTGCTGGGAAGCGGCGGTGAACTCGGCGATCAACTCAACCGGCTCTCCCCAACCAGGTCACCTCTTTCACCCACCTTTACCACTCGGCTGAGCGAGCACCCCGCAGCCCCGCCTCCTGAACCAGCCGAAGATTTGCAATACTGGAACGGGCTCGGCGGCTTCACAGCTGATGGGCACGAGTATTTGGTGCGCGTGGACGCGCTCAAACCCCAAGCCCCCGCCCTGCCGCCTGCGCCTTGGACCAACGTGATCGCAAATCCGCATTTTGGCTGTCTGACGACTGAAGCCGGTCTTGGCTACACATGGGCGGAGAACAGTCAAATGAACCGGCTAACACCGTGGTCGAACGACCCGGTTACGGATGCGCCGGGCGAGGTCCTCTATTTGCGGGATGAGGAAACCGGAGATATCTGGACGCCGACGCCGCTACCGATCGGTCCTGGTGCAGTCGTGACTGTTCGTCACGGCCAAGGTTACAGCCGGTATACAAGTTTTAGCCGACACCTCAGTCACGAACTGACGGTATCGGTCGCGCCCAACGATCCGGTCAAAATCATGCGCCTCAGGCTTAGCAACGAGGACACCCGGGTTCGGCACGTGACCGCAATCTATTTCGCCGAGTGGGTGCTTGGAACCCAGCGTGAACAGACAGCAGCGCGGGTCGTCTGCGAGCGGGACGCCAGATCAGGTGCGATCGTGGCCAGGAATCCCTGGGCCGGCGATTTTGCCGGAAGGCTGGCTTTTGCGGCCGCCAGTCAGCCGGCAAGGTCGGCCACGTCCGACCGGACGGAGTTTCTGGGCAAATACGGTTCCGTGTTTCAGCCGGCGGCCCTGGGGCGAACCGATCTGGCAGAACGTTTTGGCCCACTATTGGATCCCTGTGCCGCGCTGATGGTGGATATATCCCTGCGCCCCAACGAAAGCAGGGAGATTGTCTTCATACTTGGGCAGGCTGCTGATCTCGATGAGGTCGGCAGGCTCGTCCATGAGCATACCGACCGCGAGCGCGCGGCCGCGAGCCTGTCGACTGTCTCCCGCCAGTGGGATGACATTCTGAACTCAATCCAGGTCTCGACGCCGGATACGGGCTTGAACTTGATGATGAATCGCTGGTTGGTGTACCAGGTTCTGGCATGCCGCATGTGGGCGCGCACGTCCAACTATCAGTCCGGCGGCGCTTATGGGTTCAGGGACCAGCTGCAGGATGTGATGGCGCTGGTCTATAGCGTGCCGAGCGAGGCCCGCTCACACATCTTGCGATCGGCGGCGCGCCAATTTGAGGAGGGGGACGTCCAGCACTGGTGGCACCCACCATCTGGCGTCGGCGTTCGCACACGGATCACTGACGACTTGTATTTCCTGCCTCTCGTCGTTCACCACTATGTTTCCACGACGGGCGACGCTCAACTGCTTGACGAGATTGTTCCCTTCATCACGTCACCGGTGCTGAGAGACGATCAGGAGGAAGACTTCAACCAACCGGCGACCAGCGAACAGTCCGGCACTGTCTATGAACATTGCGTCCGAGCGCTGGAGCATGGCTACCGGCTGGGCAGCCATGGCCTGCCCCTGATGGGAACCGGCGACTGGAACGACGGCATGAACAAAGTCGGCGCTGGGGGTAAGGGGGAGAGTGTCTGGAATGGCTGGCTCTATCTCACGGTGCTGAAATCATTTGCCGAGATTTCAGCGTCACGCGGGGACCAGAGCCGTGCCGCCTGGTGCGGCGAACGGGTAGAAGCCTTGCGCATTGCCATTGAAGCCAACGCCTGGGACGGCGGCTGGTATCGCCGGGCTTATTTTGACGACGGCACGCCGCTTGGATCGTCCCTGAATGACGAATGCCAGATCGACGCCATCCCCCAAGCTTGGGCTGTCATTTCCGGCGAGGCGGATGCGGAACGCGCTTCGCAGGCAATGCGTGCGGTCCACGACCGGCTTGTCCGCCAAGAAGACAGACTGATCAAACTCTTCGACCCGCCGTTTGACGACGGCGTGCTCCAGCCCGGCTACATCAAGGGCTACGTCCCCGGCATCCGTGAAAATGGCGGGCAGTACACACATGCGGCAACCTGGGTGGTCTGGGCGACTGCTTTGCAGGGCGACGGCGAGCTCGCATTGAAGCTCTGGAACCTGATCAATCCGATTTATCACGGTGCAACGAAGGATCAAGTCGAACGCTACAAGGTCGAACCATATGCGGTCGCCGCCGATATCTATGGCGCGCCCCCGCACACGGGGCGCGGTGGATGGACCTGGTACACGGGATCGGCCAGTTGGCTTTATCGTGTAGCGCTCGAGGCGATCCTTGGCTTTCGCCAGGAGGGGCGATTCCTGCGATTCGAACCCTGCGTTCCGGCAGGCTGGCCGGCCTATGAGATCGCATACCGATATGGATCTGCGACCTACCGCATCCATTTCGACAACTCGAAGGGCATCGGCCGGGGTGTGCAATCCGTCACGCTGGATGGCGAACCTGTTGCGAACGAGAGCGTCCCGCTTGCGCAAGACGCGCGCACGCACGACGTCCACGTTATCATTGGATAGCGGCCATGCCCGAAACGCTCTCGACCGACGCCGATCTCGACCGCTTGCCAACGGACCACGATCTCAGTCGGCTGCAGTTCACCACTGTCTTATACTATCTCCACTGCACGAACCCGGACAACGGTCTCGTCCGCGACAAGACGGAACCCAACGCACCGGCCAGCATCGCGGCGATCGGCATGGCACTGGCGACGATCCCCGTAGTCGTGGAACGCGGCGTCCTCATTCGCGAATTTGCGGCAAAGATCACCCGCAGCCGCCTGAGATACCTGATGGCATGCCCGCAGGGGCCCGAGCCGGATTCATCAGGTTACAAGGGTTTCTTCTATCATTTTCTGGATATCGAAACGGGCCGCCGAGTTTGGCAATGCGAGCTGTCGACAATCGACTCCGCTTTCCTGTTTGCGGGTGCCTTAACCGTTGCCACTTATTTTGATCGGGATACGGCCGATGAGGCGGAAATCCGCGGCCTCGCAACGGCGCTTTACGAGAGGGCCGATTGGAATTGGGCCCGCGACGGCGGCGCAACTTTGACGCATGGCTGGCGTCCGGAGAGCGGCTTCATCCCCTATCGATGGCGCGGCTATGATGAAGGCCTGCTTCTCTACATCATTGGTCTCGGATCCCCAACTCACCCGCTGCCGCCCGAATCTTATGCCGCCTACACCGAGAGCTACGAATGGAGGAATATCTACGGCCGAGAACTGCTATATTCGGGACCGCTCTTCACCCACCAGCTGTCGCATATGTGGATAGATTTTCGAGGCATACGCGATGCGTTCATGCGCGAGCATGACACCGATTATTTCGAAAACACCCGGCATGCGACATATGTCCAGCAGGAGTATGCAATCCGCAACCCGATGAACTTTGCAGGGTATGGCGAGCATTGTTGGGGGTTTACAGCGTGCGACGGGCCTGGCTGGGGCAAGCGGACGACAGAAGGGGTCGATCGGGAGTACTTCGACTATATCGCTCGCGGGGCTCCCTTCGGGCCTGACGACGGCACGATCGCACCATGGGTCGCCGTCGCCTCGCTGCCGTTCGCGCCGGAAATCGTTGTGCCGACTGTTCGCAACTTTGCACGAATGAACCTCGGCATGACGCGGCTTTACGGTTTCAAACCGTCGTTCAACCAAACATATGCCGTGGAAAATAGCCCGGCCGGGTGGTGGGTAAGCCCACATCACTTCGGCATTGACCAAGGACCTGTTGTCCTCATGATTGAAAATTATCGGACCGGATTGCTCTGGAGCATCATGCGCCGATGCAAGCCCGTTGTAACCGGATTACGACGCGCAGGATTCTCTTCAGGCTGGCTTTAGACGGCCGCTTGGCGCGGACGGAAGGTTTGGTTCCTGGTGCAGGATTTGTGGTTTTCTGTCCGGCTTTATCGGCTTTGCCTTCTTGCGGGCCCCTGACGAACTACCGGGCTGGCGCGAAGTCCCCCTCGCGCGCCTTCTTCAGGACCGGTCGAACCTGCCTGTGCGGCTGGAGAACGATGCCAACGCCGCCGCTCTCGGCGAATGGCGTTTCGGCGCCGGCCGCGGCGCGACCTCGAGAGCGAACGATGCCATTGCGGGGCGGTGGGCTGCTTCGAGGCGGTGGCCACGGCGCTCGGCTGGCATGCGACGGCTCTGACAAAGCCAGGCGACGGCTCGGCGCTGCGAACCCTGTCCCACGACGTCGAGGTCACGGGTCGACACGTTGTCGAGGCTGCGCGCGGCGGTGACGAAGCGGCACTTGCGCTGATTGGCAGGGAAGCCCGCTGGCTGGGCATCGGCTTTACCAATCTGCTCCATCTCTACTCGCCCGACATGATCGTCATGGGCGGTGGAATTTCCCATGGCTATGATCTCCTTCGCAAACCGCTCGAGGCCACCATCCAGGAACGAGCGATGCCCGCTTTTCGCGACGTGCCGGTTGTGCCGAACTCGGTAGGCATGCCGGCTTGATTGGCGCCGCAAGCCTGATCTTTCTCGATTGAGAGATACCCGAAATACTCACGCAGGTTCGGCTGAGATCAGTAAGCTTCTTGACCGCTTGCCGACCTGGCCTTTGGCCGACTGCCGGGCCGGGAAACACCTCGCTCAAAGCGTCCGGGTCCGACCGAATGTCCGAAGCAGGAGGTTGATCGAGACAGCGACTTTGTCAATGTCACGAACGTCCTGGGAGTAACGCCCGGTATAAAGTTTCACGATCATTTTATCGCGGGGCGAACCGCTAAGATCGAAAAAGAGGTGCAGGTAGAAGGCCTCCTTGTCGCCTAAGCGAGCAAGGCTCCTTCGTCTTTGGGTGACCGTCCTTAGTTCGGTTTTGAAGGGCGAAAAACCCTCGAGCGACAGCGTGACATCGGCGGATGCAAAGCGCGTCTCCGGCGGCACGGCAACGACTGCCTTGTCGAGCGCCAGACTGACTATGCGGCCGGAAACACCGTCGACGTGAACCGCTTCGTCAAGTTTGAACGCATTGAAGAGCCGTCGCGGTTTCTCGAAGCAGATCAAGGACGCAATGGCGAGAACGAGAATGTTGATGCCCGACCAGCAAACCGCAATCGGCGAGAACTGCGCCTCGATATGAGAGGTCTCAGGCACGATATTGATGACAAGACCGATGGCCGTCGCCGCTATCAACGCCGCTATCCAGGCAAGGCTGTATCCATCAAATCCGATCGCCTCGTTGCCGCTGCCCTTCGGGGTCACCCTGAATGGCTTGCCGAAGGGGCGCACCACACTGGAAATAACGGTTGGCAACATCCGAAACGTCGAAAAAGCCCCGACGGCACTCGATACGACAGGCAAATATCGGGTCGGTGTTATCCAGAGCATCAAAAGGAAATAGGCCGCCAGCAACGGCACCTGATGGGAGATATAGTCCGCAGCGTTGGTGAAGTAGAGCGGCAGCAAGCCAAACCAGAGATATATGATCGGGATGATCAATATCGTAAAGCGTACCAGATACTGCACCAACCACGACAGCGGAAGGAACATGATGCGTTGAAAAAGTGACAGACCAGGTCCGCGCAGTGGGCCGTTGTGAAGATAGAGTGTTTGAATTCCCCCCTGACACCAGCGCTCGCGCTGTACAAAATAGCCGGTCAGATTCTCAGCGGCCAATCCCATCGACAGGCGCTCATTCAGGTACCGGGTCTTGTAACCCTTGTTGAGCATGGAGAGGGTGGTCAACAGATCCTCTGTGATCGATTCCGTTGGAAACCCGCCAATCTCATCGATCGCCTTGCGTCGCGCGATTGAGCACGACCCACAGCAGAAACTGACGTCCCAGATATCTCGGCTCGGTGCAATTTCATCAAAGAACAAACGCTGCTCGTCCGGCCAGATATTTTCGAGACCGAGATTTGTTTGCACCGGATCGGTGTTGAAGAAATGCTGTGGCGTTTGAACGATGCCGATGGTCGCATCGGAAAAGAAGGGAAGCGTTCGGCGCAGGAAGTGACGATAGGGC